>JAHWKV010000040.1 GCA_019347725.1 Actinomycetota bacterium | reverse complement strand
CGGCATCATAAAGACCCAGTAGGAGCGCCCGGCTACTGCTCGCCGCCGCCGGCCGGAAGATGGCTCCACAATCTAGCGAGGCGCGGCCCGAACCTCGACAGCTCCTCAAGGTGGGCTTGAGTTAGGGCTCTTAGCCGATCCATTCCCTCCTCGGTCAGCTCCAGCCGCACGGAGCGATGGTCCTCGGGGTCGGGGAGCCTGCGGATCAGCCCTGCTTGCGCCGTACGGTCCACCAACTCGACCGCACTGTTGTGGCGCAACAGCAAGTGCTTCGCAAGGTCGCTAACGCTAGGAGCCCCATCGTGCCCGCGCACCGCCAGCAAAAGCTGGTGCTGAGCGGCGGTAATACCCGCCTGCTGGGCTCGATCACTACTCCAGTGCAGGAACTGGCGCAGACCGTCCCTAAACGCGAGCAAACGCCGGTAGTCCTGTTCGGACAGCTCGGATCCCGAGTCCTCAACGTGACGAGTCATATCGCCTAGCGATATTATCTGGTCACGATGTTTCTTGCGACTCCGCCCAAGCGAACTCTTCTGCTCACTGGACTGGCCGCCGTTCTCGGGGTCGCAGGGGGCGCTGCGGCATGGCTGCTGCTGAACATGATCGATCTCATTACCAATTTCGCCGTCTTCGGCGAGTTCGACACGGTTCCCCGATCGCTCGCAACTCTGGATCCGGGACCGCGCCTGTTCGTGGCTGCGGTCGCCGGGGCTTTCATCGTGAGTCTGCTCGCCAAATGGGCGCCGACGATCCGCGGCCACGGGATCCCCGAAGCCATGGACGCAATCATGACCAAGCAAAGCCGCATCCAGCCCCGAACGGCAGTGGCTAAACCCGTTTCAGCTGCTGTGGCCATAGGCACCGCAGCCCCTTTCGGGGCCGAGGGTCCCATCATCGTCACCGGAGGTTCGCTGGGCTCGCTGCTAGGGCAAATCATTAAGGTCTCCCCTTCGGAGAGAAAGATTCTTCTCGCCTGCGGGGCGGCGGCCGGTATGTCGGCCACGTTCGGTGCCCCCTTGGCGGCGGTTGTGCTGGCCGTCGAGCTGCTGCTGTTCGAGTTCTCCGCCCGGGCGCTGGTACCCCTTATCGTGGCCACCAGCGTTGCCGGAGGCATGCATGATGCACTGTTCGGGCCCGGTCCACTATTTACCGTACCCGACCATGAGTTCGCCAGTCTTGAGGTCTTACCCGCCTTTGCCCTGCTCGGGCTCGCGTGCGGCTTGTTTGCAGTGGTCGTCTGCAAAGGCCTTTTCGCAGTTGAGGGCGCTTACCGCCGACTGCCGATCGGTCAGTTCTGGCACCCGGCCATCGGCGCACTCGGTTTTGCAGGGATCGGGTTTTTGGTACCCCGGGCACTCGGGGTGGGCTACGACACCATCGACTACGTCTTGGCCGGGGAGGCTGCAGCAGCCACCGCAGGGACACTGCTCGTAGCCAAGCTCGTTGCCTGGTGGCTGGCCCTGGGATCAGGCACATCGGGAGGCACTCTTGCCCCCATCTTGTTGATGGGCGCCAGCTTCGGCTCACTAGTGGGAAGCGGGCTCAACGCCGCGCTGCCCGGTCCGGCTGTAGGTATCGGCCTCTTTGCCACGGTGGCGATGGGGGCCACATTCGGAGCGGCGAGCCGGGCCAGCTTTGCATCCATCGTATTTGTCTTCGAGCTGACCCGCGACTACGACATCGTGGTCCCGTTAATGCTGGCGACCATCTTGGCCGACCTGATTTTCAATTCCCTAAGCGAGCACAGCATCATGACCGAAAAACTCAGCCGACGCGGCCTGCGAATCGGCCGCCACTACGGGGTCGATCCCTTTACGACCACCCAGGTTCGCCAGATCATGAGCTCGCCGGTCGAAACCTTGAGCGCCCAAGCAACCGGCGGCGAGGCTCGGCTGCGGTTCATGCAGGGCGGTCATGGCGCCTTTCCTCTGGTTGACGCCCACGACAGGGTGGTTGGCATCCTCGCTCGCGGCGATTTGTTGCGAGCCGACGTAGACGAAGACAAGCCGGTGAGCGAGCTATCCAGCCGGGACGTCGTCAGCGTCGGGCCTGACGATAGCGCGATAATCGCCCTTCACCTGATGGTCGACGAAGGAGTCGAACACATCCCGGTCCTCGACCGTGGCCGCCTGGTCGGAATCTGTACCCGCAGCGATCTCATGCTGGTCCGCCGCTTTCAGCTGGATCATGAGTCACAACAGAAGGCTGCAATCCCCGCTCGGCTCGCAGTCTGGCAGCGGCTGCTCAAGAAGTGATCTTGAACACTCCGCCGCTGAGCGACAGCACGTACATATCTCCGGCCGAGTCGAGACCGAAGGAGCTCAAAGACTCTACCTGCATGTCTTCGAAGGTCCTGATATCCACGGCCCTACCGTTAGCAACCCGGAAACCCTTGACCACCCCGCCGCAGAAGTCGCCATACAGGTAGTAGCCCGACAGCGACTTAACCGGCCCCCGGTACACGCCCCCGCCGGTTACAGAGCAGTTCCCGGAATCGTTGGGGTAGGTGAGTATCGGGCTCACCAGGTTCGACTCGTCGATCTCAAGCGACGAATCGTACACCTCGTTGCCCTCATAACGGCTCCAGCCGTAGTTGGCGCCCGCTTGATTGCCCGGCTCGACGTAGTTGACCTCCTCCACGCGGTTTTGGCCCACATCGGCTACGTAGAAATCATCGCCGTCGAAGGACCAGCGCCAAGGGTTGCGTAGGCCGTACGCCCAGATCTCGGGGCGCGCATCGCCGGAATCAACAAAGGGGTTGTCATCGGGGATGCCGTACGGACGGCCGTCGGACGGCGAGCCGGGGTCGATGCGCAGCATCTTGCCCAACAGGCTCTGCAGGTCCTGGGCCCGGTTTTCGGGGTCGCCCCTGGAACCGCCGTCTCCCATGCCGATCACCAGCATCCCGTCCGGGTCGAACCTGATCAGCCCCCCGTTGTGATTGCTGTACGGCTGATCAATCGTAAGCAAGGTACGGCGCGACTCGGGCTCGGCGCGGTCGGCGTCGCCGGGGTCGACCTGCCACTCCTCTATCTGGGTGGCGCCCGACGGGTCGGTGTAGTTGATGTACAGCAGACCGCTGTCGGCGAAATCCGGAGCGAAGGCCACCGACAACAAGCCCTGCTCGCTGCCGGTGCTCACCTCGCCGCTGATGTCCAAAAAGGCGGGAGTGCGGGCTTGGCCGTCTACCATCTCGACGATGCGGCCACCCTTTTCCACCACGAAGACCCGGGCGTCGTCCGGTGGGGAGGTGAGGTAAGTGGGCTGGCTGAAATCACCGACCCGCTCCAGCGCCGGGGGGCCCGAATCAAGCGGCGGCGGCGACGGGGCCTGGGCTGCAGTGTCTAGGCCCCGCTCACTCGAGCCGGCCGAGTCCGAACCCCCGCTTCCTGCACCGCAAGATCCCACGAGTAGCACGGTCGCCAATCCGGCCAGCAGTCGCGATGACAACGAGCTTACTCCCACTCGATCGTGCCCGGCGGCTTGGAGGTGATGTCGTAAGCCACGCGATTGACCCCCGGCACCTCCGCCACTATGCGGTTGGCCATCCTGCCGAGCAGAGCCGGATCCAGCTTGGCCCAGTCCGCGGTCATGGCGTCCTCCGAGGTGACCGCTCTGATAACCACGGGGTGGCCGTACGAGCGGGAGTCGCCCTGAACGCCCACCGAGCGAATCGTGAGCAAGACGGCGAACGATTGCCACAGCTCCCGGTACATGCCGGCGCGCTTGACCTCGTCGATGACGATGGCGTCGGCGGCGCGCACCAGGTCCAGACGCTCGGCGGTGATGTCGCCGATAATCCGCACCGCCAGCCCCGGACCCGGGTAAGGCTGGCGCCAAACCATCTCCTCCGGCAGCCCCAACTCTTCGCCTATCTTGCGAACCTCATCCTTGAACAGGCTGCGCAGCGGCTCGACCAGGTCGAACTTCATGTCCTCGGGAAGCCCGCCGACGTTGTGGTGGCTTTTGATTACCGATGCCAGATCCGTCGTACCGGCCCCGGACTCGATGACGTCGGGATACAAAGTGCCCTGCACCAAAAAGCGCACCGGCGACCGGTCGCCGCCCCCCTCAACTTCCTGCGGTCGCAGGCCAACCTCGGCGGCCACCTCCTCAAAAACCCTTATGAACTCGTTGCCAATGATCTTGCGCTTGGTTTCGGGGTCGTCCACACCCTGGAGCTTGGCCAGGAAGCGGTCCTGCGCTTTGACATGGATAAGGTCTATAGCCATGTGCCGGTCGAACGTATCGACCACCTTCTCCGCCTCGCCGGCGCGCATCATCCCGTGATCGACAAAGATACAGGTCAGCTGACTGCCGATGGCCTTGTGCACCAGCGCTGCAGCAACCGACGAGTCGACCCCGCCGGAAAGACCGCAGACCACGCGGGCGGCGCCAACCTGATCACGGATGCCCTCCACCACGACCTCGATCACGCTGGATACGGTCCAGGTGGGCAGACAATCGCAAATCTTTTGCACAAAGTTGCAGATGAGATCGGAGCCGCCGGGCGTGTGCACCACCTCGGGGTGAAACTGCACGCCGTACAGGCCGCTGGACGGGTCTTCCATCGCGGCCACCGGGCAGGCCGCCGTGGACCCTATGGCCGAGAAGCCCTCGGGCACGCCCGTCACTGCGTCCTTGTGGCTCATCCACACCTGCTGATGTTCGGGCAGACCGTCGAAAAGGACTCCGCTGCCCCCGGAGAACTCGACTCCGCCAAACTCGCCCTCGGTGCCCTTGGCGACGACCCCGCCGAGCGTGGAGGCCATGAGCTGGTGGCCGTAGCAGATCCCGAGAACGGGCACACCCATCTTGAACAAGCCGGGGTCGATCGACGGAGCGCCGTCAACATATACGCTGGCCGGCCCGCCGGACAGTATCAGTCCCTTCGGGCGGTGCGCGGCGGCCTGCTGGGCGGTGATGTCGTGAGGAACGATCTCGGACAGAACGTGGCACTCACGGACCCGCCGGGCAATCAGCTTGGAGTACTGGGCGCCGAAGTCCACGACCAATACGGTGTCGAAATCGGCGCGGATCTCCATCGCTCCAGGATACCTACAAACCCGACCGGACTCTAGAGAGCAACTCGCCCCATTGACCATTTGCTACCATATGGTCAATGTTGCCACGGTGCCGGTTAACTGCTCTTTTTGCCTTCCTTCTACTGACTGCAGGTTGCACCAATTCCACGGACTCGAGCCCCGGCGGGGACTCGTCGATCCCGCCCGACTTCCCTGTCGGCCCAACACACTGGACTGCTCGGTAGGCATCGAGCACGTCGGCGAGAACCGACTGGTGAGGCCGGGCGAGGACTACATGATGCTTGATGGAAGCGTCGCCCTGCTTACGGCCGACACCTCCTCGATGGTGCTGCAGATGACCGAACCAGGCGACGACGGGCGTCGGTTCGCCAAGACCGGCCTACTGGTACGCGAGGGCGCCGAGGCGGAACTGGCCGTACCGGATGAATGGCAGGGCAAGCTGTCGATGACCTGGGGGCAATTCACAGACGGTACCGGGCGCATCGACATCAAGCCCTGCGCCGTGGAAGATCCGCTGGGAGAGTGGCTGTTCTTCGCCGGGGGCTATTTAATCGATGCGCCCGCCTGCGCGGATCTGATGGTTCGTACCGAAGACTCGACCAGTTCTGTTTCGGTTCCGATCGGTGCTTCATGTCCTGAGTCTGAAGCTAACGCTGGCACTGTAGCAGGCACATGATCGGCAAAACGACATAAGGGCTTTGCTCTACCGGCGAATTCGATTTATCATTGAGTAATGTTGCATTAAGTAATGTCGTAAAGACTGCTTCACAAAGGAGTTGAAATGGTTGCTACCGCCCCCGATTGGTTGCTGTACACCACCTACGCATTTGGCTACGCGTTCTTCTTCGGGCTCTTCGCAATATTCACCTACATAATCATCCAGGCCGCACGCACCCGGTAGCTCTGGGACCGCTAGCAACACCTGGGAGGTTGCTTAAGTGTAGTCGACTATCCCTTGGGAGCGCTGGGCGTACTTGCCTTCGGTCTTGATCGACGGAGCGATCACCACCTCAGCCTTCTGGAACTCCTTGAGTGTGCCGTAGCCGGTGGTGGCCATGGAGGTCTTGAGCGCCCCCATCAGGTTCATGGTTCCGTCGTTGAGGCTGGTCGGTCCCGTCAGGATCTGCTTGGCGGTGCCCAACGGCGTAGCGCCGATGCGCACTCCCCTGGGGAGACCGGAGTGGAACGTCGCCATACCCCAGTGGAAGCCGCGTCCGGGTGCGTCGGTGGCCCGGGCCAGCGGTGACCCGATCATGACGCCGTCGGCGCCGCAGGCGATCGCCTTGGCGATGTCGCCGCCGGTACGCATGCCGCCGTCGGCGATGACTTGCACGTACCGCCCGCTCTCGTCCAGGTGGCGCATGCGGGCGGCCGCCGCGTCCGCGATGGCCGTGGCCTGCGGCACTCCTATGCCCAGGACCTGACGAGACGTACAGGCCGCTCCCGGACCTACGCCCACCAGTACCCCGATAGCACCGGTGCGCATCAGGTGCAGCGCCGGCTGGTAGGAGGCGCAGCCGCCTACGATAACCGGCAGGTCAAAAGTGGCGATGAACTGCTTGAGGTTGAGCGGCTCGGACTGAGTCGACAGGTGCTCGGCTGAAACCACGGTTCCCTGAATCACCAAAACGTCGAGCTCAGCCTCCAGCACCGTCTTGGCGTAGGCCTCCACCCGTTGCGGGGTGAGGCTGCCCGCTGCGATTACGCCGCCTTCTTTAATCCTGCGGATCGAGCGCGCCATCAGATCCTCTTTGATGGGCTGCTGGTACAGCTCCTGCATCCGCGACGTTGCCTGGGAAGCTGGTAGTTCAGCAATCTCCTGCAGGATTGCGTCGGCGTCGTCGTAGCGACTGTGCAGGCCCTCGAGGTTGAGTACGCCGAGGCCCCCCAAGTTGCCGATCGTTATCGCACTGGTAGGCGACACCACCGCGTCCATCGCAGCCGCCATCAGCGGCAGTTCGAATCGGTAGGCGTCTATTTCCCAACTGATGTCCACATCATCAGGGTCCCTGGTTCGACGGGACGGAACAATGGCGATGTCGTCGAATCCGTAAGCGTAGCGGGCACTTTTACCAATGCCGATTTCAGCTTCCAAGTTGGATTGAGTCCTTCTCATCGATTTCTTCGGGCTTGGGGCGATAGTTGGAGGAGACCAGGTCCTCGACGCTAAGTGTAGATGTATATCATCGTACGGCGAGTCGAGAAGCTGCGCCCGTCGCAGAGCGGGAAGAAACCTTATGCGCTTTGGTTGCCGAACGCGCTGAGGGCGCCCAACAGCGGGCGCCCTCAGCGGCTTATTAAGGTCATCCCCAGAGTTGGGGAACCATGAGTTTCTACAACCCTAGAAGCCCCAGCAGGGCGCCCAGTCCGGGTAGTCCCGGCACGCCGGGCAGCTCCGGAGCTCCTGGGAGTCCGGGCAGCTCCGGAGCTCCTGGGAG
>JAHWKV010000003.1 GCA_019347725.1 Actinomycetota bacterium | reverse complement strand
GGCCGCCCTCGACGGGCCGGTGGAGGATCGGCTCGCGGCCGCAGGCCTGGCCGCGCTGTCGCGCGTGGCGGGGGCGTCGGAACGCAGCACCGCCACGGAGCTGCTGGCGGCCCTTGGCAACAATCCGCAGCGTTTGGGAGAACAAGTTCTCGGCCTCTTGGAGCGAGGCTGAACAAGCGCTTTACGATCCTCGTCACCGGCGCGGCGGCGCTGCTGATGCTGAGCCTGCTTGTAGCCGGCATTCTGCCCGGGTCCGGCAAATCTCGAGCAGATCCGGTACTCGGCGAGCCCGAGGCCCCGATCCTGCTGGTATACGGCCCGGCCGATGTGGTTCCGGAGCTGGCGGCGGCAGCACGACGGATCAGCGATACGCAAGTTGTCACCGAGGTAGGAAACGGGACTGGCTGGCTGACCTCATGGAAGTCTGTGGAGGACGACATCGACTCGGTTGCGCCCGAGGGTTTCTCCATACCACTGGAGATACTGAGCATCGACCCCGACTCGTACGAAAAATTCGTACCCGCCGGCCGGAAAGAGGCCTTTCGGCGCCTAGATGAGGGCGGGGCGTTGATGGGCCGCTCGGCCGCCGCCTTCCGGGCGATCGAGTCCGAAGGGAGGCTGGCGTTCGGTGAGACCTCCGTGGACGTCATCGCGGCCGTAGAGGACGATCTGATAGCCAGCCATGAGGTGGTCGTCTCGCACGAGACCGCCGAGACACTGGGTATCAGCGACCGCAAGTACGTTCTCATAGCCTTGGGCCGCGGCCTGGAAGCCGGCGACGTTTTGGATCACTTGAGCGACGAGTTCCCCGACCTGACCATCGGAGCGCGCGAGCCCGGAGATTCAAGATACTTTCGTCCTGGCGGAGACACTCTTCCGCAAATCGAGATCAAAAAGGCTGCCGGAGAGTTTGCGGCAAAGCCACAGCCCGGAGGCGAGCTCCAGATCTATCCAAAATGGATCGTCGCCAACACGGTCAACGAGCCGATTCCTCTGTTGGGCCGGGCCCGTTGCCACCGCAAGGTGTTTCCTCAGATCAAGGCGGCGTTCGAGCAGGTTGCCGCCCAGGGTCTGGAGCATCTGGTGGACGATGATAACTTTGGGGGCTGTTTCGCGCCCCGCCTGTTGAACGACGATCCCCACTCCGGCATTTCACGCCACGCATGGGGAATAGCATTCGACTTCAACGTGTCGAACAATCTCTACGGGCGCTCGCCGTCGATGGACCCGCGCCTGGTTGAGATCATGGAGGACTGGGGCTTCGTCTGGGGTGGTCGATGGCGCATCCCCGACGGCATGCACTTCGAGTACTTGCAGCCCGCCGGCTCGGTTAATGATTAGATGCTAGGTACGTATGGCGGAAATTGACCCCGGAGTAGCCGAGGCCCTGGACAAGATGGCCGCGGAGGACCCGCAGCGGTCCAGGCTGGCCGCCACCGCGCTTTCGTGGGTTACCGGTGGCGGCGGAGCCTCACGCGTCACCCAGGAGCGGGTCCAGCGATTCTGCTGGTACGACCTGCCGCTGAAATGGCAGGCGGATGTTGCTCTGCGCCAGACCATCGTGGTGGCCCTGGCCGAGCTGCTGGACCGCCTTGGCCTTCCCCGTTACGCGGAGATCTGCCGATCGCCCCGAACGATCGAGGTTCACGCGGCCTACGCCGAAAATCCACAGAAAGGCCTCCTCGCATTCCGCAAGGCCAACCTCGAGTCGGGCATTTACCCACCGGACCTCCCCGAGTTCACCTGGGGCGCAGCAATGGGACCTGAGGAAGCTGCGACACTGGCCGCGGTCCAGGACTACCTGGAGCTGGCGCTGGTAACCGGAGATCTGGTGCCGGGGGCCAGGGGATGGAAGCGCCGCCAGGCCAAGCTCGTACGCACCTACCTCAACACCCCTAATCCCAAACTGGGCGGCCAGACCCCGCTGGACGTGACCCTAACCGAGCGAATCCAACGGTGGCTCGGAGCCGAGCAGAGCGAGACCCGACGTTTGATTCTTTCTGCGCTGGCCAATCGCCTCCTGCATCCGGCCGACCTGCCTGAAGGATCCGGCGACCCGTACCCGGCCCTTAGTAATTGCCTGCACGAGCTGAGAGACGGAGACGGGTCTGACGTCGACGAGTCGAGCACGCTGCTGACCCTGTCCAAGGACCTACGCTTCGCTCGCAAGCACGCCGGACGTATAGTGATCACCCGCTTGGGCGAGCGCTACCTCTCGAACCCGCTCAAGCACTGGCGCCAAATCCCGCGGACCCTTAAGACAAGCAACTCGTTCCATAGATTGGCGGGCGAGTTGCTGCTGGCCGTGCTACTCAAGGACGGCTCGGGAAGGCTGCCGGAGATCACGGAGAAGATCTCGGAAGCAGCCGCAGAGGCCGGTTACCGGGAAGCCGGCACCGGAGCACCCCCGAGCACCCAGTCGATTCAAAGGGCGTTTTCGGAAACTCTTGAGCCATTAGAGGCGCTGGAGCTCGTTGAGCGGTCCGCAGAGTCCGAGCCACCCGAGTTGACGTTGAACCCCATCGGGCAAGCTACGGCGCTGGAAACCCTGAGGCTGAAAGCTTCAGGTCCCGGCGTTGCTCCCTGGGAGTAAACAGCTTTTCCAAGGCGCTCAGTTCATCGATGGATCGGCCGGCATCAGCGCCAGCATTCTGTAACTACCTCCTTTTCGCTGCAGGATTGAACTCCACAGCCGCAGCGGTTCGTCGGTAAATACATCGTCGGCAAGAGCGTCCTCGACGATCCAAGAGTCCTCATCCATCTCCGCCTCCAACTGACCCGGACCCCAGCCCGCGTAGCCTGCAAACACCCTGGCGCGCTTGATTTCCGGCATAGGCACTTCATCGAGCGCACCCAACAGCCCGATGGTGCCCACTACTATCCTCGTCTCGGGAGTAAAGGAGCCGAAGTCGGCGAGCACAATGGCCGCCTCAGGCTGAACAGGACCACCGATAAAAACCGGCGAATCGGCAGCGGTAACGGTGGTCAACGCCGGAGCGGCCTCCGCCACCGTTACCTCGGCCGGCCGGTTCAGCACCAGACCCATCGTTCCTTCGTCGTTGTGCTCGGTGATGACCACGACGGCACGCCGGAAGTTCGGATCCATCAGCGAGCCGCTGGCGATGAGCAAGCTTCCCAGCAGATTCTCCATAAGACAATCATTTCATTTCCGGCGTCGACAACCGGGGGGCTTCTGCGTCAGTGCGCGCCGCCGCGAGGAAGAGAAGTGTAATTTGCCCGACAGTCCACTAACCTTGTTCGCTATGCAATCGGTGGGATTACCCGAGGGAATACGCGCTTGCCTGTTCGACCTCGACGGCGTATTGACGGAGACAGCCTCGATTCACTTTGAGGCCTGGAAGCGGACGTTCGACTCGTATCTCAGCGAACACACCGGTGATCCCGGGGGCTACGATCCGTTTACGATGCAGGACTATCTCAGGTTTGTCGACGGCAAACCCCGGCACGATGGCGTCCGCTCTTTTCTGGCCTCCCGCTCGATCGTTATCCCGGAGAGGCCGGACTTCCCAGCGTCCACCGAGCCTACCGTGCAGGCACTGGGCGACAAGAAGAACGCGCTGGTTATGCAGCTCATGCAGTCCATGGGGGTTGCGCCGTTCGAAGGCTCGGAACGCTACCTTGACGCGATCCAAGACACCGGCTTGAAAGCAGCCGTGGTATCGGCCAGCGCGAACGCCCGGGCAGTACTGGAAGCTGCCGGACTACTAAGCCGATTCGAAGTCATCGTCGACGGTATGGTGGCGGCTCAAGAGGGTCTGCTAGGCAAGCCTTTCCCGGACACCTTTCTTTACGCAGCCCGCCGGCTCGAGGTTGAACCTGCCCAGGCGTGCGTCTTCGAGGACGCTCTAGCCGGTGTGCAGGCAGCGCGGGCAGGAGGGTTCGGCTACGCAGTGGGCGTCAACAGAGGCAATCAAGCTGCGGAGCTGGCCGAGGAAGGGGCCGACGTCGTGGTTGACGATCTAGCCGACTTATTGGTGAGCGCCTAATGGACGCCGCGCTTCCGATAATGCCTTGGCGCATCAGCGAGAACGAGTTGGACCTGGAGGCCCTGGGGCAAACGGAGTCCCTGTTCGCGCTTGCGAACGGCCACTTGGGCCTGCGAGGCAACTTGGACGAGGGCGAGCCGTTCAACAGGCCCGGCAGCTACCTGAACTCTTTCTACGAGTCGCGGCCGCTTCCGCACGCCGAACCCGCCTACGGCAACCCCGAATCCGGCCAGACGATCATCAACGTCACCAACGGAAAGCTGATCCGGCTACTTGTCGACGATGAGCCTTTCGACATCCGCTATGGGCGACTGAACAAGCACGAACGGCACCTTGATCTAAGGGCCGGGACCCTTTCGAGAGAGGTTGACTGGACCTCACCGGCAGGCCAGTCGGCCATAATTCGTTCCACCCGCCTGGTTTCGTTCACGCAGCGCGCGGTAGCGGCCATCAGCTACGAGGTGGAGGCCGTCGAAGAGGCGACCAGGGTCGTCATCCAGTCCGAGCTGGTCGCCAACGAACCCATGCCCCCGTTTCGCAAGGATCCCCGAGTATCCGCCGCCCTCGAATCCCCACTCGAGGCCGAGTACCAGGCCGAGTGGGAAACCGGCGCCGCTCTGGTGCACATCACAAAAGCCAGCAAGCTACGCCTGGCCGCCGCCATGGACCACATGGTGGAGGGGCCGGAAAACGTGGCCATGGAGCTGTCGGCCCAACCCGACATTGCTCGCACGACATTTACTTGTCAGCTGGCTCCGGGCCAGACGCTGCGGATCATAAAATACCTCGCCTACGGCTGGTCTGGAACCCGATCGCGGGCCGCCTTGTTCGACCAAGTGATCGCCGCGCTCAACGCGGCCCGGTATACGGGTTGGGACGAGTTGCGGGCCGAGCAGCGCCGTTACCTTGACAGTTTTTGGGACGGAGCCGACATTGAGATCGACGGTGACGCTAAACTACAGCAGGCCGTGCGCT
Organism: Actinomycetota bacterium; assembly: GCA_019347725.1. Classification (GTDB taxonomy): domain Bacteria; phylum Actinomycetota; class CADDZG01; order JAHWKV01; family JAHWKV01; genus JAHWKV01. Next base: position 8,806 of record JAHWKV010000003.1, on the reverse strand, counting down.
TCGGCTTGTTTCACGTCCTGCAAGCCGGAGCCAGGGCCGAAGAGCGCCCCATAGCAGCCAAAGGTCTCACCGGTACGGGTTACGAGGGGCATGCGTTTTGGGACAGCGAGATATTCGTCCTGCCCGTCTTCAACCACACATTGCCCAAATCGTCCGCCGACGTCCTACGCTGGCGACACTCGACACTCGACGCAGCTCGCGACCGAGCTCAGGCTCTGGGCCTAAAAGGCGCCTCGTTCCCATGGCGAACCATCGCCGGCCAGGAGTGCTCCGGCTACTGGCCGGCGGGAACCGCAGCCTTCCACATCAACGCCGACATCGCGTACGCAGTCACCGAGTACCTCGACTGCACGGGCGACGACCAGTTTGACAGGGACGTGGGTGTCGAACTGCTGGTAGAGACCGCGCGGCTTTGGTACAGCCTGGGTCACTTCGACCGCGAGGGCAAATTCCGGATCGATGGCGTTACCGGGCCGGACGAGTACGACGCGCTCAGCGACAACAACGTCTACACGAACCTGATGGCACGGCACAACTTGCGGGCGGCTGCCGAGGCTGTGGAGCGCCACCCTGACGTGGCGGCCCACCTGGAGGTTCACGAGCACGAACTGGCCAGCTGGAGCAGCGCCGCGGCGTCGGTGTATATACCGTTTGACGACCGGCTCCGGGTGCACCCGCAGTGCGAGGGCTATACGTTGCGGCAGAGTTGGGATTTTGCCCACACCGGTCCCGAGTCCTATCCCCTGCTGCTCAACTACCCTTACTTCGACCTGTACCGCAAACAGGTGATCAAACAAGCGGATCTGGTTTTGGCCATGCACCTGCAGTCGGCTGCTTTCAGTGAAGAACAAAAGGCTCGCAACTTCGTGTACTACGAACGTATCACCGTCCGGGACTCCTCTCTGTCGGCGGCGACCCAAGCGGTGATCGCTGCCGAGCTCGGTCATCTTGACCTCGCGTACGACTATTTGGGCGAGACGGCGCTAGTAGACCTGGAGGACGTACACGGCAACACAAAAGACGGCGTGCACATCGCCTCGATGGCCGGGACCTGGAGCGCCCTGGTGTCGGGCTTCGGAGGAATGCGCACCCACGGGCCGGAGCTGTACTTCTCTCCCCGCATGCCGGCGTTTCTCAACCGTATTTCCTTCAACCTCAGGCACCACGACCGCCGTCTCTCGGTGGTGATCCTGCCCAACTACGCCACCTACAGCCTCTTAAGCGGGGAGCCGCTGACTCTGCGCCACCATGGCGAGCAGTTTAAGCTCACGACAGACAAGGCGATCACCCACGACATCCCACCGATCAAAGCCAGAACTCACCCGGTACAGCCTGTGGGACGCGAGCCTCGCCGGCGGCACACCACGCTCAGCCGGTTTTAGTGCCTGTCCGTTCCCGGGTAAGCCTAGGCGGGGCCGGCCGCAAGTAGCTTCACCTCCAGCGGCAACTCATGCACCTGCTCCAGCGCAAACCCGCTGTTACGCATAAGTGCGTCCATCTCTTCCCGGGTCCGCTCACGGCCTTGAGTCACCGCCAACATATTCAGGTCCGCCCCCAGGGCCAAAGGCCCGGGCACCAGCCGCTCCAGGACCTTCAGCTTGCCGCCCGGGACAATAGCTTCCCGGCAGTTGCGCAGTATGCGCAAACACTGCTCATCGGTCCAGTCATGCAGGACCCGGGACAGCAGATAGACGGCGCCGCCGGCCGGAACCGATTTGAAGAAATCTCCGGGCACCAACTGGCAACGCTCGGCGAGGCCCTGACGGTCCAAATCCCGCGCGGCCGCTTCCAGTACCGACGCTGCATCGAACAAAACCCCTTTGAGGCGGGGGTACTGCGCGAGTAGGGGGATCAGGGCGGCCCCGTTTCCTCCACCGACATCCACGACCGATTGGAAGGGTGAAAAGTCGTACGCTTCGGGCACAGCCTCAAAAAAGGTGCTCCCTCCCGCCATGGCCCGGTCAAATGCCCTGGCACGCGGCTGGTTATCCTCCAGATACTCGAACAAACTGCATCCGAACTCGATCCCAAACGCGTCACGTCCGGTACGCACCGCCTCCAACAAACTTCCCCACGCTTGATAGAACTCTTCGCCGAAGAGCAGGGCCAGGTCGCCCATCGAACCCTGCTCATTGGCTTTCAGATGCAGGCTGGCTGCGTTGTTGGCGTAGAGCCCAGCTTCCACCTGTTCAAAGACACCTAAGGAGCACAGGTACCGCAGCACTCTGTTCAGCCGGTCTGGATGCACCTTGAGCTGCAGTGCCAGAGCCTCGGCCGACTGGGTTCCCTGACTCAACAGGTCCGCCACCCCCAGCTTCGTCGCGACGTACAAAGCCTGGGTCCGGTACAGGCCGGTGGCCACCTGTTGAATTGTGTGCGCACCCGAATCGTCGATTCCCCAGTTCACAGCTTCGATGCTACCGCCCGCCGTTTGTCGGAGCGCCCGGCCCGGCGTAATGTCAGTGCAATGAACCGGATAACCGATTTCCGCCAGCTACTTGGGGATGTGGTACAGGCTCCCTTCGAGGTAAGCCAGCTGCCCGGCGTCCAGTACACCGACCCCCCTGGCGACGCAGGCCTTTTCGGACCCGGCAGCGTTACCTGGGAAGTGGGATCGGATTGGCCGTCCGCCCTGGTCGGGGGTATGAGCGGACTCATTCTGGGAACGCTGCACCCTCAGGTGCTCGCTGGAACGCTCGATCACTCCATATTCCGCACCGACCCCATCGGCCGCCTCGCGCGTACCGCCTCGTTCGTCATGGCCACTGCTTTCGCCTCAACGGAGGTAGCGCACGGCGTAATCGACCACGTCAACCGGCTACATAAGCGCATCAGCGGGACCGCCCCCAACGGCAGGCCGTACCGGGCCGACGACCCGGATCTGGCGGTGTGGACGCACACGACCATCTACGGCGGCTTCCTCGACGGGCATCTGCTATACGCTCCACGGCCCATAGGCGGTACCGACATAGACGGCTACTGGGCAGAGACGGCCCGCGTTCCCCGGATGCTCGGGGCCAAAGGGGTGCCCACCAGCCGGCCCGAGGTGCAGGAGTATTTCCAGCAGGTACGCACCCAGCTCGAGCCCAGCCGGGATGCGCTGGAGTCGGCGCGCTGGGTACTGGACGGAGGCAAGGGAAACACCCCGACGGTCCTCGACTCCGGGAGGGCTCTTGCCGACGGGTGGCAGCAGCTCATGCCCGGCCGCGGCCTGAGGAGGCGCTTTCCCGGCTGCTCCCAGCGGGAACGCCGGATCCTGTTGCCGGCATCGCTCGGCGCGGTTAAGTTTGCCTACTGGATTTTCGCCAAGGCGGCTACAGACCTGCTACCGGAGTGGGGAAGACGAATGTTAATGCTGGACAGCTCCCCGGCAGCGCAGCCGCTCACCCGCGCGTACTTCGCCGCGCTGCGCCTGGCCGTGCCTACCATGCCCAGAGCGCTGCGCCTGTCGATCGATCGCTCGCAACGAACGCAAACCGGCGAAACCCAGTTCCCGGACCCAAACGGTCGAGAACGCAGCAGCGCTGGAAGGTCAATGGGAGGAATGGATCCCTAAAGACCCGATCGACCCGCGCAACCCTCTTGCAGTGCTCGCCTCGATCAGCTGGCGGCTTCTGATCGTAGCCGCTGCGAGCCTGGCGATCCTGTTCGGGCTGGGATATTTCCGCATCATCGTCCTGCCGGTAATAGCAGCTCTTTTTATTACCAACTTCCTATCCCCTCCGGTGCACTGGCTCCGCGCGCACAAATTCCCAAGCCTTATCGCCACCGTGGCGGTCATGCTGAGCTCGATCTTCATAGTTGCCGGGGCGCTTACCGTACTGGGTCCACCCATTGCCGATGAGTTCTCGGACCTCGAAGAGTCGTTTGCCGAGGGCATCGGTCGGGTCACCCAATGGCTGGCCGAGGGCCCCCTGGCGATATCGGAATCACAAATCGAGGGCTACATGGAGCGAGCCACCACCGGACTGACCGGCAGCACGGGGCGTATCGCCGGGACGGTGGCGGCGGGAGCACTGCGCGCCGCCGAACTGCTCGTCGAGCTCGTCGTAACCCTGGTGCTCGTGTTCTTTTTTCTAAAAGACGGCCCGAAGCTAATCGACTGGTTTAAGAAACACACTCCGCAGCATCGACGCACCGACGTTGACGAGATTTCGCGACGGGCATGGGGAACCCTGGGAGGCTACATTCGCGGCATAGCGATCATAGCCTTCGTCGACGCCATACTCATTGCCATCGCGCTGGCCGTAATAGGCGTCCCGCTGATACCGGCACTGGCCTTGCTGACCTTCATCGGAGGATTCTTCCCTATTGTGGGCGCCCTGGCCGCAGGCTTCGTGGCTACCCTGGTAGCGCTGGTGAGCAACGGCCCACTGGACGCCGTACTGGTGGCCGGGTCCATACTTTTGATTCAGCAAATCGAGGGCAACATCCTTCAACCGGTGCTCATGGCGCGGGCGGTGCATCTGCATCCCGTTGTGATCCTTCTGTCACTGACGGCCGGAGCGGCTCTCTTCGGCGTGGTTGGCGCATTCCTGGCGGTGCCCATAGCAGCTGTCGCCGCCACCACCGGGAACTATCTGAGATCCCTGGACTCGACCACCGCTGCTTAACAAATCTGTCGGAAAACCACCTGATTAACAACTCGCGATGATAGCTTCGCCTTCTGCAGGACTTGGATGAAAGGGCTCTACCATCGCTTCCAACGAACCCATACACGAAACCGACCCCTTCTGGTCGGACAACCTGGACATGCCTCCGACGATGATGAGTTACGTCTGGATCCGCCTACTCCGGCTCATGAAGCTGGCGGGCCTGGCGCACTAGACATCAAGATATTCCTCCGTAGCGTTCCGGGGTGCGTGCGCCCCTAAGGGCGCGCCCGCGCCCGGCTCACCGTATCGACCGCTTGCAATATATTCTGTAATCAAGTATCTTACTAGTAAGATACTTAGTACCTTTCCAGTGTTGTTTGAGAAAAAGCGGTTTAGTCGGAGTTCAACAATTGAGCGAAAGGAGGACCACTATGCGGACCACGTTTAGGACTCCCCTCGGCGGAACCCTCGCGGTTGACCGGAACTGGGCGCAGGCTCTCGGTGTCGATCAACTCAACGGTGTACGGAGGGTGGGCAACTTCTATCACATCCCCCGAACTCAGTTGATGCGGCTGAGTGCCGTTCCTGCACTTAAGTGGACCGCACAGGACGACCGGGCCGTAGCCGCCATGCTGGCAGAGTCCGATCGGCAGCACACCTCGGAACCTTGCCTGGATTGCAGCGGCTAACCGCCAATACAAAAAGACCGCCCACCGGCGGTCTTTTTGGTTTGCTGAACTCGTTGGTAACCGAGCCTTAGACCGTCGGCTTCAAAGCGCGCTGGTCTTGGTGAAATCGGTCTTGGTGGAATCGGCACCTTCCAACCGAACCAGGATCTTCCGAAGAAGCTCCGCCAACTGCCGGCGCTCGTCCTGATCGAGTACTTCTACTATCTCGTCCGCCGCACTTAGGTAGGCTTTAATGGCGCATTTGACTACGTCGTTGCCTTCCGAGGTAAGGGTCATCAACACCGCTCGGCGGTCCTCGGGGTCGGGGCGGCGCACAATGAAACCCGCTTTGGCCAGCCGATCGGCCTCGCCTGTCATCCCCCCTGAGGTGAGCATCGCCGCCCTGGCGCACTCGCTGGCCGGCAACCCTTTGCCACAGCGGCGCAACGCTCCCAGAACCTCCAAATCCCGACCGTTAACACCGGATTCGGAAAGCGCCTCGGTGGAGCGCCGGTCCAGGTGCCGCGCAATGCGATCCAGCCGCCCGGTTTTCTGAAGGGCCGCCGGTTTGAGCTTGGGCCACTGCTCGGCCCAGCCGTCAACCGCCTTGTCAATGTAATCGGACTCTGCGTAGCCTTCGAATTCCATGTGCCCATTCTAGCAAAGCACCTAGCTCCTAAGATACTTAGCCGCGCAATATCGGTTGGGAGGGATTGGGCACAAAAATGCCCCAAGAAACATCTGGGCCTCTAGGTCCCTTCCGGGTCCGAGTCACCTTCTGCTTCTTGGGGCAGCGGTAACGATACGCTGTCGATTGCACGTAGTCAAACCCTTAGACGAGATTTTTTCACACTTTCACTGAGTTCAATGTGCCCCAAACAAATGGGAGGAACAGAAATGAGCGCACCCGGCCTTTCCCGCGTCCTGGAGACGGTGCTCTACTTCGGCTCCGAAGCCGATACGAAGGCTTTTTACAGCGACATCCTCGGATTACGGCTTATCCACGAAGAAGCAGGACGGCACATGTTCTTCCGCATGGGAGATGGCGTTCTGCTCCTATTCAACCCATCGGCCACTGCTGAGGCCGGCTCAGTTCCCTCCCACGGCGCAACCGCCCGGGGGCATGCCTGCTTCCTTTCGTCCGACGGTGATTACACACGCTGGAGGAAACACCTTGCCGATCGGGGGATTTCTATCATTCAGGAAGCCACCTGGCCTCCCGGCGCCACTGGAGATCAGGTGCGCGGAACCTCTTTCTACTTTCGCGACCCGTCGGGCAACTTGCTGGAAATCGCCAGTGCGGACTTCTGGCCCTCTTAAGTAAGCTACGGGCGCTTAGGCCAGTGCATCTGCAAGAATGAAATGCATGTCCACCGCTTCCCGATAGCCGTTGGCCAACAGATGCCCCTGACTTCCCCGGCGCACCAGCACGGTCGGGAACCCGGTGATACCCCACTCGGCCACGGCGCCAAAGTCCGCCCAAGCCGCCTCCTTGGAGGCATCGCTCAGGTACGACTCCATGAACACGTCCGGATCCGCTCCAACGTCCGCCACCAGCGACGGATAGGCCCCGGAATCGGATAGAGGCGTGCCTTCCGCGTAAAAGGCGCGCTGCAGTCGCTTGAACAAAGGCCATGCTTTGGCCTCGTCTATCTCCCGCATGGCTGCTACCGCCCGGCAAGCGGGCTCCGTGTCGTACAACCAGTCACGGCGCTTCAAGATCGACAGATCGAATGGCTGCCGGCTGTGGGCCTCGACTTCCATCCAGTGCGCCGCGAGGAACTCCGCTAGCTCGTCGTTTATATGCTCGGCCCCGGGCCCGACTTGCAGGCCGCCGACCACCACATGAAACGGCAAATCGGGGCACCTCATCTGCAGTTCGTCGATCTGTGGCGCTATACCCCAACACCACGAGCACATCGGATCGCCTACGTAGATGATCGACGGATCGGCAAACGGCTCCATTTCACTCACCACCAGGGAATCCAACCAACGGCACGGGTGACATTGTTGTCATATATACATGTTGCTATACTGTCCGCCTTGGACCGACGTTCCTCTCGTCTAAGGGGAATCGCTCACAGGAAGGCGATTCTAAGCAAGAAGGCCGCCCGCCATGGCGGCCTTTTTGCTGCAATTCCCTCTCTCCTGCCTAGCCCCCGGCCGGCGAGCTCGACATGGAACGCCGCCCAACCGGTTCCACCGGTACCTCTTGAGAACGAAGAGCTGCCATCTGAAGCAAATCCGCGAGATCGCCGTCGGCCAGCGAATACAGCACAGCCCCCCGGTACCGGCGGCTGTGGACCATCCGCGCCCCGCGCAGGACGCGCAAACAGCCTATGACCGCATCTTCGGAGGCCTCGACTGCCGTAATCAACTGCGAAGCAGTGAGCTCTTTGGAGTCCGACAGGGCGTAGAGAATGGCCGCCCGGGTCCTATCGGCAACCAGGCCGAACAATTCCGCCACCCGGCTCAGTTCATCGGCGCTGGACCGCGATTGCTGTAACGGCGGAGTTTGGCCCCTAAATTCCATGACGAAGCCCATGATAATGCCGAACCGTCTTCGAATACATGGTTCGCAATCTTTCCCGGTGCGAAACACCGTAAGCGGGCGGATATCGGAAAAGCCTCATTAATCGCTATTCCTGACGGCTCGAGCGTCGTCCAGCAGCTCCATCACCCGCTGCAGGACAAGTGGCGACGAACTGGTGACCATCAACTCCTTGAATAAATCGAAGTCGAACGACGGCCTCGTAACCGCTGCCTGCCAGGGTCCGTCGTCTCCGGACAAACCGGCTTTCCAAACCAGCCCGGTAGAGCCAAGATCTACTCTCACCAACAAAGGGCTGAGCGACGGATCTTCCACGAGCAGCCTGGTCTCACGCCAAGTCAGGTCGCCGCGCGAGTCCAGGTTTTCGCGCAGCACCACCAGTCCAAGCGCCTGCACCTCGTTGCCGACCCTCTCCTGCAGCGACTCCAGCCACTGCACGGCATTTAGCGTTGTGGTCCAGCTCAAGGTGAAGCCGTCTTCGCCGGCCTCCGCTCGCATCCACTCCGTGGGGCTCAACTCGTAAAAACGAGCCTCCCGGCCGTCCACCGCGTAATTCGTGGGCACCAGCCTCTCCGGGCGGTCGTCGAGATTCCACCGTGGCTCGTATCCACTCAGCAGGTGGTCCGAAGGGCGGCGCCACTGCGGCGCCAGCGAGCCCAGCTTTACGGACCGACTGCGCAGCAAGCGCAAAATAGGCCCGTATGTGAACCTGGCCATCGCGGTGGATACCCTTACTTTGTTGGACATCTGCATGAACGGCAAAAACCTGTCCGGAAATCCCGGCGACGTGCAGCCGATACAGATTCCACCTACGTTGGGGCACCCACCTATTCCTCGTATCCACCCCCGGGTGGGTACGTTGCACTTCACCACCGGGCCTTTGCACCCCAGCTTGACCAGGCAGCGAGGGTCGTTACCGTACGAGCTAGCGTAATCGCCATGTTCGCAAAAGGCAGCGCGGTTGCATCCTTCATGTACGGTGCGGTCGAACA
>JAHWKV010000039.1 GCA_019347725.1 Actinomycetota bacterium | reverse complement strand
CACCCGGTCCCTGGTTCGGTGAACTCCACCAGAAACCGTTCGACGAGGGCGTCGGGCGTCCGCACCTCGTTCGCGTGCCCGGGCGGCAGGTCGTCGCGGTGTTCGTACGGGAGGGAGAGGTAGGTCCGCATCGCTCTCAACCGAGGCCGAGCGTGTACTTAGGCTGTTTGCCTCCGTAACGGTCCCGAGTGAACAACGCCGCTTCCCACAGCGACTCACACGCTTCCAGGCGATGTCGTTTGTAACCCAGTCGTAATAATGCGGAAAACGGCCAGAAACAATTGAGGGCTAAGGTCATCAGCATCTAGCAGTAACTAAAGAGGAAACGTCACCTAGGCGCAATCTGAAGAGGAGGAATCATGAGTCACGTGGAGCAAAAAGACGCCAAAGGGGTCCTTGACCTTGTACAGAAGGCAGGGATCGAGATGGTCGACATCCGCTTCTGCGACGTTCCCGGGCTAATGCACCACTTCAGCATGACTCCCGAGGGTCTGACGGAGGAGACTTTCGAGGAGGGCTTCGGGTTTGACGGGTCTTCGATCCGGGGCTTCCAAAAGATCCACGAGTCCGACATGATTTTGTTCCCGGACCCTTCGACCGCCTTTTTGGACCCCTTCCTAAAGACCCCGACCCTGGTGATCAACTGCTTTATCGGGGACCCGGTAACCGGTGAGTCCTACTCACGTGACCCGCGTTTTGTGGCCAAAAAGGCCGAGGATTACCTGGCCTCCAGCGGCATAGCCACCCACTCGTTTTGGGGGCCGGAGGCCGAGTTCTACATGTTCGACGATGTCCGTTTCGACCAGACGCAGAACTCCGGCTACTACTTTTTGGACTCGGTGGAAGGCATCTGGAACTCCGGCGCGGAGATCGAGGGAGGCAACAAGGGGTACAAGCCTCGCCACAAGGAGGGCTACTTCCCGGTTCCCCCGATGGACCAGTACCAGGACCTGCGCTCCGAGATGGTGCTGAACCTGCGCAAGGTGGGGATCAACGTGGAAGTCCACCACCACGAGGTTGGGACGGCCGGCCAGTCCGAGATCGACCTCGGCTACGGACCACTGTTGAAGATGGCCGACGCCCTGATGCTTTACAAGTACGTCGTAAAGAGCACCGCCATGGCGCACGGCAAGAGCGTGACGTTTATGCCCAAGCCGATCTTCCAGGACAACGGGTCCGGTATGCACGTCCATCAGAGCTTGTGGAACGATTCCGAGCCGCTGTTCTACGGCGAGGAGTACGCCAACCTGTCGACTATGGCGCTTCACTACATCGGGGGCATCCTCAAGCACGCTCCGGCGTTGCTGGCGTTTTGCGCTCCAACCACCAACTCGTACAAGCGGTTGGTCCCGGGCTTTGAGGCGCCGGTCAACCTGGTCTACTCGCAGCGCAACCGCTCCGCTGCAGTGCGGATTCCGCTGTACTCCAAGTCGCCCAAGAGCAAGCGAATCGAGTTTCGTTGCCCGGATCCCTCCTGCAACCCGTACTTTGCCTTTGCGGCGATGCTCATGGCCGGGCTCGACGGCATCAAGAACGGCATCGAGCCGATCGAGCCTGTCAACCGGGACATGTTCGAACACGACGAGGGCGGGGCAGGTGTCCCCATGGTGCCGAGCACGCTGGAGGGCGCCCTCGACGCCCTGGAGGAGGATCACGACTTCCTGCTGACCGGCGGCGTGTTCACCGAGGACCTGATCGAGACCTGGCTGGAGTACAAGAGGGACAACGAGGTGCAGGCTCTGAACACTCGCCCGCACCCCTACGAGTTCCACATGTATTACGACATCTAATAAAGGTGAGCATTTACCGGAACCCCGGCGTTGGCCGGGGTTCCGGCGCGGTCACTCGGGTACGACGGGCAGGGGTGGGCGATGGAGTGTCTCGCGCATGCGAGCGGTGACGTCGAGGCCGCTGACGGCAGTGATGCCGGCAACTACCATGATGGCGAATTCAACGCTGACCACGTCGGCGAGGACACCGGCAAGCACGGCGCCGACTGCAAAGCCCAGGTCACGCCAGAGGCGGTAGACGCCCACGGCGCTGGCTCGCCAGGTGGGGTGGGCGACGTCCCCGATGGCGGCGATCAGCGTCGGATACGCCATGGCGGTGCCGGCCCCGAAGGCCGCACTGCCCAGGGCCCAGACCCCAAAGCCGCTGCCCAGGGCGATGATGGTAAGGCCGGCCGCTTCGGTGAACTGTCCGCCGGCGATGAGCCACTTGCGGCCGACCTTGTCGGAGAGCGCGCCGGTGAAGAGCTGGCCGGTGCCCCACACGGCGGGGGCGATGGCAATGAGCCCGCCGATCTTTCCCACGGACACGCCACCGGCGGCGAAGAACAGCGGAAAGAGTCCCCAGGCCATCCCCTCGTTGAGGTTGTTGACCAGGCCGGCCTGGCTGGCCGCCGAAAGCGAGGAGTTCCGCCAGGTGGTCACTGCGAACACTTGCCGGGGCGTGAGCTCACCATCGGGGTGCCCGTCGCGCTGGACGTGGCCGGTGGCCTCGTGGGCGACGTGATGGGAAGTCTCGCGGACGAAGAGGGTCGACAGGCCGAGGCCGATAAGGACCAGGCCGACACCTAGATAGAAGGGTTCGGGCCGCAGTCCGTACTCCGAGGCGATCCAACCGGTGGCCCAGGCGGCTGCAGCGACGGCGCCGTAGCCGGCGCCTTCGTTGAGGCCCATGGCCAGGCCACGGCGCTTGGGGCCGACGAGGTCGATCTTCATGATGACGGTGAGCGACCAGGTGAGGCCCTGGTTGATGCCGAGTAGGGCGTTGGCGATCAGTACCCATCCCCACGTCGGTGCCCAGATGAGCAGCAGGGGTACGGGGATGGCGACGAGCCAGCCGGCGATCAGCACGGGTTTGCGTCCGTACTTGTCGCCAAGCGCGCCGGCGAACAGGTTGGTGATCGCCTTCGACACGCCGAAGACGGCGATGAAACTGAGCATCGCCGAGTAGGCGGAGAGGCCGAAGACATCCTCCGCGAGCAGTGGGAGCACGGTGCGCTCCTGGCCGACGGTTGCACCAACGAGCGCGTTGACCAGGACCAGCAGTCCGAACTGGGGAAGGTTCTCACGCAGGCCGAGGCGGATGGGCCGGGCGGCTGTGACGGCCGGCGGCGGAGGGACGGGGTCGGTTATGAGTGCTCCAGTGGCCGGTTTGTCGTCGTCGCCCAGTCGGCCGGCCCGCCGTGGAAGATCGCCACGCCCGGGCGCCCGGTGTTCTCCAGGACGCTGGCCGCGGTGGCGGCCCGCTCGCCGTGCCCGCACATCGCGACCACGGGTCCGTCGCTGATGCCGGCTGGTCGTTGGGGAAGCGCGCCGAGCTCGATGTGGGTGGCGTCGGGCACGTGCCCGGCTTCGAACTCGGTCGTCTGACGGATGTCGAGGACCTGATGCCCCTCGAGCTCACCGGCCCGCAACAGCGGTGACGACCCGGTCGGCATGCCGGCGGCGACCCAGGCGTCGACGGTAATCTCACCGGCCAGGTGTTCGTAGCCGATGTTCAGGCACTGGCGCACCAGCTCTCGACGGTCGGTGTGGTGGTCGGTCACGAACACCAGCGGTCTCGAGGGGTCTTCGACCAGCCAGCCCAACCAGGAGGCGAACTGAGGACGCAGTGTGTTCGCCAGCGAACCGGGCACGTGTTCGGCCGCGTAGTCCCGGACAGGGCGGACGTCGACCACCGTGGCGCCCCCGGCCAGCAGCTCATTCGCCCGCCCGGCGTCTAGGGCGGCGAGACCGGGAAGGTTGAGGTAGACGTGCGGGCCCAGGCGGTTCACCTCCCTCAGCCGGCTGAAGTAGGGCGGGTAACTTCCGAACCCCGCAATGACTTGCCGGACGAAGTCATCTTCGTCGTCGACGCCGAGCAACGGGTTCGACGAGCGCTCATGGCCTATCGTCGTCCACCGGCGCCTTCCACCGGCAGCAGCGCAGAACGACCCGGCGCCATGCGTGGGCAGCACGGCCACGTCGTCGGGCAGGGTCAGCAGATGGTGATTGATCGAGTGCCACAGCGCCCTCGTCAACGCTTCGGTGTCGTCGGGGTCGATCAGGTCGGTCCTGGCTACGGCTCCGACCATGAGCGATCCGCCGGTGAACACCGCGCGCGGCCGCCCGCCGTCGAGAAAGAGAAACGCAATGTGTTCGGGAGTGTGTCCCGGCGTGGCCAGCACCTGCAGCTTCCACCGCCCGAAGTCGATCTCATCGCCGTCGGACAGCGTCCGGTGCGGCCATGTGATCTCGCCCTCTGCGGACGCGGCGACCGCCGCGCCGGCGGCGGCCAGCTCACGGCTGCCGGTTATGAAATCGGCGTGCAGGTGGGTCTCGGCGGCGAGGACGATGCGTCCGCCCAGCTGTTCCGCAGCCAGCTGGTACGGGCTTGGATCGCGTTCGGGGTCGACGACGACCACGTCGTCGCCGAGGCCGAGCATCCAGGAGGTGTTGCCGAGACCTTCGTCGGTCACCGCCAGGATCGGCAGGTCATCGCCCATCGACTGCGGCATCTTCATGAAGCCGTTGGGCATCGTTGCTCCTTCAGCCGGAACTGGCGGCGACCGGGAGCCCGGCCCTGCGCCACTCGGGAAAGCCATCCTCCAGCCGCCGTGCCGGCCGGTTCCGGCCGGCCAGGGCCCGAACCGCCTCGTCGGCAAACACGCAGAACCGGCCGCGGCAGTAGGCCACGATCTCGACCCCGTCGGGAACCTCGTCGAGCCGGCGCTGCACTTCCCCGGGAGGCACGGAAACCGCGCCGGGCACGTGCCCGGCCTCGAACTCGGCGACCGGACGGACGTCCCAAACCAGCACGCCCTCGTCCAGGCGGCGGGCCAGTTCGTCTCGACTCACCAGTTCCAGCTCCCCGCGATTGCCCAGGTAGTCCTCCGCCGCGCGGTGCACGCCGGCGACACTCTCCGCCGCCCCCCGCAGCGTCTCCCACAGCGCCTCGACCGGTTCCCCGGCCAGCCGGTACAGGACCCGGTTCCCGTCGCGGCGCGACGTCACCAGACCGGACCGGGCCAGCACCTGTAGATGCTGTGAGGTGTTCGCAAACGATTGGCTTATCTGCTCGGCCAGTCCCTCCACCGACCGTTCGCCCTGAGCGAGCACATCGACGAGCTCGGCGCGCCGTCCGTTCGAGAATGCCTTCCCGACAAGGGCGAACTGGTCGTACAGCGCTGCCTTCGCTTTGGATGTCATGCATCCATCTTAGGTGTTAGTTTCAACTAGTCAAGTGAATACTTGATTACGCTCTCTTAGAACTCCAAGAAGAAGCCCAGATTCTGCCGCGTTTGAAACCTGCCGTGGGGGGTAAGCGGCAATTTGGCAGCAAAGGTTATCGTTGCGGACCAATTAGCGGAGGGGGAGTCATGGCAAAAGGTTTCTCGTCGCGTTTGTACGGGCCAGCGCACGGCGCGGTGTCGATGTGGAAAGTACTGGCAGTAGCGGTTGTGTTGATGCTGGTCGGTGCATCTTGTACAGGCGACGACACCGACGAGTCCGAAACCGGAGGCGCCGACACGGGCGCCGATACTTCCTCCGGTGAAATCGATCTGGCCTCGTTCTGCAACGGGGCGATCGAGGGCGAGGCGATGTTCCAGGCAGGCCCCGAGCTCGACGAAGAGGGCAACCCCACCGCCGACTCGTTGGAGGAGTTCAGCGGTCGGCTGGAGCCGCTGCTACAGGATCTCGAGGAAAACGCCCCAGAGACGATCTCCTCCGACGTGGATACCGTGGTGGAAGGTGTGCGGACCTCGCTTGAAGAGGGTGATATGGAGGCGGTGTTCACGCCGGAGATTTTCGAGGCGGACAGCGCCATCGACGAATACGTTTTTAACAACTGCGAGCTCGACTCCACCCAGGAAATCGTGGCCGTCAACTATGCGTTCGAGGACGTGCCCGAGAACATATCACCCGGGCAGGTCGGTATACGGCTGGACAACCAGGGTGAAGACTTGCACGAGGCTGTCATATTCCGCATCGACGACGAGACCGACCTGAGCGTCGAAGAGCTGCTGGATCTTCCCGAGGAAGAAGGCCAGGAGCTGGCGGAGTTCAAGGGTGTGGCGTTTGCCGAACCCGGAGGCCAGGCCTCGGCGGTGGTCGACCTCGAGGAAGGCAGGTACGCCTTCGTATGCTTCATCCCTGTGGGTGCGACCTCGCTGGAGGACCTTGAGGGACCGGGTGGTCCAGAGGCAGAGGAAAGCCCAGAGGCAGAGGAAAGCCCAGAGGCCGAGGAAAGCCCAGAGGCCGAGGAAAGCCCGGACGGCGAGGAGCAGGAAGGCCCGACGCCGCACTTCACGCAAGGCATGTTTGCGGAATTCACCGTCGGCTGAGCGAATTGCTTCCGGTACGAAGGGAGGGCCCGGTACATTCGGGGCCCTCCCTTCGTATTAACGCCTCCTGTAGCGATTGGTTATCGGCAGCCGCCGATCCCGACCGAAGGCACGGTTGGTGATCTTGACGCCCGGCGGGGCCTGGCGGCGCTTGTACTCGGCTCGATCCACCATGGAGGCGATGGACGCCACCAACTCTCGATTGAAGCCCTGCTCGACGAGCTCTGCGATCGATAGCTGCTCTTCGATGAGTCCTTCGAGAATAGGATCCAGGACTTCGTAGGCCGGCAGCTTGTCTGTGTCGAGCTGGTCGGGCGCAAGCTCGGCGGTTGGGGGCCGTTGAATTATCTCACCGGGTATCAGCTTTGCGTCGCGATTTCGCCACGTCGCCAGCTTGTACACCAGGGTCTTGGGGACGTCCTTGAGCGCGGCGAATCCGCCCACCATGTCGCCGTACAAAGTGGCGTAACCAACTGCCATCTCGGACTTGTTGCCCGTGGACAGAACGATACGGCCGGTCATATTGGATACGGCCATCCACAGGGTTCCGCGAATTCTCGACTGCAGGTTCTGGTCCGCCACGCCGGGATGATCTTGTGGGAACTCGACTGCGAGAGATTTGCGCATGGCCTCCAACGCAGGACCTATAGGCATGGTCACCAACTCTATGCCTAGATTGTGAGCCAGCTGCTTGGTGGTCTGCACGCTCTGCAAGGAGGTGAACTCGCTGGGGTTGGAAATACCCAGCACGTTTTGCGGCCCCAGGGCATCCACGGCGACGGCGGCGGTCAGCGCTGAGTCGATGCCGCCGGACAGGCCCACGATCGCCTGGCGGAAGGAGTTCTTGTGTAAGTAATCCCGCACTCCGGTAACCAGGGCGGTGTATACCTCTTCTTCCGGCGGCATCGCTTGGGCAACGAGCACCTCCAAAGGGGCGCGCGCCAGGTGCTCGGCCTGCGCCAGGTTGACGACCGCTACGGTTTCGGGTTCGAACCGGGACAGGTCGGTCATCTCTTCCCCGCCGGGAGCGCTCTCAGGGTCGTAGTCGAAGGTCAGCAGACTCTCGGCGAATTGCGGAGCCCTGGCGGCCAGCGTCCCGTCGGCATTAACGATGCAGGACTGGCCGTCGAACACCACTTCGTCGGCCCCGCCTACGCAGTTGACGTACGCAATCGCCAGGCCGTTTTCGCGGGCCCGCTGTGACAGCATGTCCAGTCGCTGACGCCCTTTGCCTGCGTGGTAGGGGGAGGCGTTGATGTTGATTACCAGCGATGCGCCGGCAGCTGCGCAGCCGCGGTGGGGACCATTGCGCTTCCACAG
>JAHWKV010000038.1 GCA_019347725.1 Actinomycetota bacterium | reverse complement strand
CTGGGAGGCGCAGATGGCACAGGAGATGAGCCGGGTGCTCAGGCGGTAGGGACAGTACCACCGCTCGGGCAACTCCGCCCGGTGCTTCTCAGCCATCGACCATTACGCCCACGAGCGCCTGGCCCTGTTTGCAAGCGCCAAACACGGCCGTGGGGCGGAACTGGCAGAATCGCCACGACGTGACCTGGTTCCAGAGCCTCGGCGTCTATCGCCTCAGCGGAACCGTGCGCTATCGGACTGCGCATGCCCGCGGTGAACGATGTCGGGAAGCGGTGTGCGGGGAACCGCATGCACCGTTTGAGAGGAGGCCGCTGGCGAAGCGGCCGCCACGGCGAGCCGGAATGGGTACCGTCCTGGGAAACTGGTGGAGTTGAGCCCGGTCGCCTACAGTTGGTCGCCAGCCAGCGGCCTCCCTTACAGGGTACGGCGTTGAGTGCAGTCATCGTTGATTTGCCCGGAGACGTTGTCTCAACCAGCTACGGACCATTGTTGTTGGTCAAGGTGCTTGGCGTGACGGCAGCGGCCATTGTCGGGGCCTACAATCACCGGATTGTCATCCCAGAGTTGATCGAGTACTCTGCCGATCCGTACGCCTCGGAGCGCCTGCGCTTGACCGTGCGAGTCGAGGCCTAGTTCTTGATCGCCGTAGTCGCGGTGACGTCCGTATTGGTAGGGGCCGCCACCTAGCCGACGAGGCTTCACGCTAGACGGTCGGGAAGACCGTTGGGTAGTTGCCATCAGGACGGGTAAGGCAGTAACTGTGAATTCGTTGGTGGGGGCATTCTCGGTACTGGCAATAGCAAGCGTTCTGGCGCTTTCCGGCCGCTGGTTAGGCATCTCGACAGATTCCTGCCGTGTGACCAATCCCCAGTCGGCGCCTTTCCTGGGTGGCTCGACCCCTGATACCCATGCTTGGAGTCGATTTCACATCCGGTACTACGCCGTGGCGTTGCTGTTCGTGGCGTTCGAGATGGAGATGATGTTCATGTACCCGTGGGCCGTGGTCTTCGTCGAGGAGGGGATCAAGGCCCTGGTGGAGATGGGGATGTTCCTGGCGATCCTCTCACTGGGAATCCTGTACGCCTGGAAAGAGGGTGCCTTCAGGTGGCAGTGAGTCTGCTCAGTCGCCTGGCTGCTTCCACCACGGTTCCGGTCTTTGCGGTTACCGGCGGGGGAGGGTGTCCGTTGGTTTCATCCCTGCGGACGGATCCGCGCGCCAGGCTGGTTGCCTCGCCGCGCCATGCGGCAGTCCTGGTCATCGCCGGCACCCTTCCGCCGCGGCTCGTTGGGCCCGTGCAAAGCATCCATGATCAGATGCCTCACCCGCGTTTTACTGCACTAGCCGGTACCCAAGAAGACCCCACCAATTGGGGAAAAGCAGTGGTTGCCGACTCCTCGGATCCGATTCAGTCCGTGGTTGATGGCTTCCGGGCTCTCGTTGCCGGCCGACACGCCAGCGAACCGGATTGGCTGCCGGATAGCCCGCCGGCTGAGTGGCGGGGGGTCGGGCCGTTCGGCCAGGGCGGCGAGGGAATGATGGGTGGCAAGCCCTTTGGCCGGCCCATGGCCGAGATGGCCCCCGACCGGGACGGGCTCATGCTAGATGCACTGAACGTCGGGGTAGGACCCTTCCATCCGGCCTTGCCGCCGGGACTGGAACTGCGTCTCGAGTTGCACGGGGACGTGGTGGCCGATGTCGGCCTGCAACCGAACCCGTATCTGGAGTTGGGTAAGCCTGCGGAGAAATCCTATGCGCTTTTCGAGCAGGCTCAGAGGGAAGCTGTTCCGATCGCTCGAGTGGAGACGCTACGAGCCGCGCATCTTCTCGGGACCATAGCTTCCGCCGTCGAAGTGGCGGGTTTGGAGTCTCTGGGTCGGCGGCTGCGCACCCGGGCTGCCGATCCGAGCGGCGGAGATCAGCGGGGGCTATCCCGGCTCCGAAGGGCGTTGATCGCCGGCGTGCGCTGGAGTGCCCGAGGAGTGGTTCGCCTGCCTGCTGAGGAGTTGCAAGGATCCGGTCTTGGTCCTACGGCTCGGGCGTCGGGCGTGGAGGAGGACGCTCGCCTGGATGATGCCGGCTACCTGCGGCTCGGCTTTGCTCCGATAACGCGGAGCTCTGGCGACTGCTTGGACCGCTTGCTGCAAATGCTCGATGAAGCAGAGCAAGCGTTGGAGCTGGCCTCGAAAGCGGGGACCGGCTCGACGTCGGGGAACGTGGTCGAAGGCGTCCACGGTGTGCCCGGATCCGGTTCGTCGCCGGCGCTGTTGAGCCTTATCGAGGAGCATGTCCCGGGTCTGGAATGGTCCGACGCCGTATCGTTCATCGCCAGCTTGGGTGTGGACCTTCAGGACATAGCCCTTGCCGAGCGCCGGGTGGTCGAATGAGCGCCGTTGCGTCGTGGGCCCTCGAGGTCGCAGCCGTTGTCCTGATGCTGGGCGTCGGAGCCTATGCTGCAACCGTCCTCGAGTCGGCCATCGCACGCATCGGCGCAGGAGTAAGCCCGGGCCCCACGTTGCTGTTGGCGCCACTGCGCAAGGCCGCCTGGCTTGCCAAGCAACAGACGGTAAGAACCGAGCGGCCCGATGTAATCGGCTGGATGGTCGCCACGGCCGGTCTGCTGCCATTAGCTGCCCTGGCGGCTTCCCTTATCCCTTTGTCGTCGACTTGGGTGATGGCCGATTTTGAGTCCGGGATCGTGTTGTGGGGCGCCGTGGAGGCGCTGATAATCGTGGTGGTGTTCCTGCGGGGTTGGTCACCCAACTCAACCTTCTCGCTGATCGGCGGCTACCGGTTTGTAATCCAAGCCTTTTCCTACACCTTACTGAGCATGTTCGTGCTCATAGCGGCGGCTCTGCCGGCCCAGTCCTTGAGCATCCAGCAGATGGTGGTAACTCAACAGGGCCTGCCGAACCTCGTGAAGCAGCCTTTGGGTCTGCCCTTGTGGATCGTGATCATTGTCGGAGTCAGCTTCCGAGGACCTCTCAATCTTCCGGATGGCCGGGACTTGGCCGGCGGCACCTCCGTCGAATCCTCCGGATGGGACCGGCTGCTCTGGGAGGCAGGGAGAGCCCCCTTGTTGGTGGTCTTCTCGGCCATGGGAGCGACGATCTTCCTGGGCGGATGGTTGGGGCCCTGGCTCCCCGGACCGGTCTGGGTGGCCGTCAAGACGCTGGTCGTGCTTCTGCTGGCTCTGGTCGTGGCGCAGGCGCTCGGCCGTTTTCGGCCGGAGAGCTTTGTGGAGATGGCCTGGACCGTCCTATTGCCGGTCGGTTTCATCCACCTGTTCCAGGCGGGGGTGACCGCGCTTCCATGACCGTAGCGATTTGGGTGGACATCTCCTTTTGGGTTTTCGCCGTAGCCGCTATCTTAACCGGCTGGCGAGTTTTCGAAACCGACTCCATGGTGCGGGCTTCCTTCCTGCTGCTCCTGTCGTTTCTCAATGTCGGGGCTATCCTGCTGCTGCTCACCGCCGAGTACCTAGGATTCGCACTGCTGTTCATGATGGCGGTTGAGATGGTGGCCATGGCATTGTTTATGGTCATGTTCATGATGAATCCCGCTGGCCTCAATCCTATGGAGATGGTTCATCAAAAGCCGGCTGCGATGATAGCCGGGGTCCTTACTTTTACCGGAGTGAGCGTCGTTGCGGTGTTCGGTGAGTTCCCGAACCGTCCCGTTCGTGCAGGAGGCGGCTCCACAAGAGAGCTGGGACTCGAACTCCTGGGCGATTCGATGATGGTGTTCGAGTCCGCCGGCGTGGCTTTGTTGGCGACCATGATAGGGGCGATCGTGCTCGCTCTGAGGACCGGCCGGTTCGGTGCGGCGGATGAAGATTCGGTTCCACCTCCGATTAGACCAGAGGACTCCCACGATGACGCTTGAAGGCCTGCTGGTCGTGTCCGCAGCACTGCTGGGTCTAGGAGTCTATGGCGCCCTGTCCCAACAGTCCTTCGTGATGATCATGATGGGGCTGGAGCTGATGATCAACGGAGGGTTGCTGGCCGCCGGGTCCCTATGGGCCTACTCGGCGAGCGGAGCCCCCAAGGGTCAGGTGCTGGTCATCGTCGGCTTCGCAGTGATGGCCATTGAGATGGTCATCGGATTCGCTTTAGTGACGAATATTTTCCGTATCAGCCAGGTGGATATGGCCGAGGGCGCAGCGGAGCTGAAACATTGATCTGGATTGTGCCTGCGCTTCCTATGCTGGCTGGCTTGCTGCTCTGGGTCACCGTCCATCAGGCCGAAAGCGACTCAAGGCGCCGGGGGGCCGCTGGGGTTGCCCTGTTGACGGCATGTACCAGTGCTGTGCTGGCGATTGTGGCTGCCGGCTTTGAGGCTGAGGCATCGGTGCGGTGGGGTAGCTTCCTAGAGCCCAGCCTGTCGGCCTCCGGTGCCGCCGGGATGGTGGCGATCCTGGTGCCGTTGATCGCCGCTCCAATCCCGCTGTATGCCACATACCACGAGCCCAACCGGGGTCTGGGCCGGCTGACCGGCTTGCTGGTCGCCTTTATCGGGGCGATGCAGCTCCTGGTGTTGGCCGAGGACCTCTTTACCCTGATGGTCGGATGGGAGTTGGTCTCGGCTTTGTCCTGGGGTCTGATCGCCCACGATTGGAGGGACGGGCAAAGCGCCAAGGCGGCGGCGCACGCTCTCAATGTCACCAGATTTGGCTCCTTGGGACTGTTTCTCGCCGCCGGCGCCGCATTTTCCTCCACCGGATCCTTCGCATACGCACAGCTTGGCGAGGTTGCCGGCAGCATGCGCACCTTGCTGGTGGCGGGGATAGTGCTGGCTGCCGTAACCAAGTCGGCTCAGGTGCCGTTTTCCCCTTGGCTGTACTCGGCCATGGCCGGGCCC
Organism: Actinomycetota bacterium; assembly: GCA_019347725.1. Lineage (GTDB taxonomy): Bacteria > Actinomycetota > CADDZG01 > JAHWKV01 > JAHWKV01 > JAHWKV01. Next base: position 2,837 of record JAHWKV010000038.1, on the reverse strand, counting down.
ACTCCCGTATCTGCGCTGCTGCACTCGGCGACGATGGTGGCGGCCGGCGTATACGTTTTGGTCAGGCTTCATCCCGTGCTGGCGGCGGAGGGATGGTTCTCTCCGGTCGTGCTCGGGATTGGTCTGGCGACCTTCGTTGGAGGAGGTATTGCGGCCGCCCTGCAGGGTCACATAAAGAAGGTTCTGGCGGCTTCGACGTCGGCTCAATATGGGTTGATGATGGTTGCGGTTGGAGCCGGCTTCCCGGCGGCTGCGCTCCTGCACCTGTTCGCCCACGCAGTCGTCAAGGCTCAGCTGTTTCTCGCCGCAGGTTTGGCCATCTCCACGGCGGGCACCGCCGAGCTGCGTCATATGCGACTCGGCAGGGCGATGCCTGCTGTAGCGCTACTATCGGCGATCGGCGCTGCGGCCTTGGCGGGATTGCCGCCGTTCGGCGCAGCTTGGACCAAGGAACAGATCGTAGCTGCAGGAGGGTCCTACGCCGCATGGCTGGGCTTGGTCGTGGCGGCCGCCGGCGGATTGAGTGCTCTTTACGTAACCCGCTTTCAGCTGATGGCTTTCGGGCGAGGTGATAGGCCCAAGCCGCAGAGTCGTCTTTCGGTTCCAGTGGCGGCCCTTGGAGCCTTGGCGCTAGCCACCGTGGTGTTGAGCATTGCCTGGATTCCAGGGCTGGAGCCGGCATTGGACGCTGTGGGGCTTTCAGAGCTGCCGGCGGGCAAGCCATGGGAGCTGGTGGTATCGATCGGCGCCGTCATCCTGGGCGTTTACGCCGCTTTCGGACTGGATCGAGCCCGCCGGTTAGCTCGCTTGGGTGTGGCCCGGGCTGGGTGGATTGGCGACTGGTTCGGGATCCCGACCGTTGCCGAGAAAGCTGTTGTGCAGCCCTGGCTGCGTCTGGCTAAGGCGGCGGCAACGTTCGACCGGGTGGTGGATAGGGGGGTGGAACGCTCTGCACAAGCGGGTAGGTGGGCCAGCAGAGTTACGGCAAGGCTCGGGGAAAGGGGAGTGGATGAAATAGTCGAGGCGCTGGCCGCTGCGATGGCCGGCCTGGGTCGATGGGCGGCGAGTTCCGCGGAATTGATCGTCGATCGGGTGGTCAAGACAGCCGCAGGTGCGACGGGATATGTGGCTCGTGACGCCAGCCGGATACACACCGGAATGCTTCACCACAACTACCTTTTCGTCGCGGTCGGAACGATCGTGTTGACGGCCAGTGCGGCGGTTTGGAGCTGACCGTTTGTTAAGTGCCGCAATATTCATCCCCCTGGTGGGAGCGCTGCTCCTTAGCTTGTGGCGTCCCGACGAAAGGCTGTCGAGGTCGGCGGCCCTCGGGTTCTCGGCCCTTCCGTTGCTGTTGCTGGTGTGGGCTTGGCGGCGCTTTGATCCGTCGAGCCCCGAGCTGTTTCAGCTGGTGGAGCAGCTGTCGTGGATGCCGTCGATCGGGGCCGCGTACCGGGTAGGGCTCGACGGGATTTCGCTGGCCCTGGGAATCATGACGGCCGTGCTCTTCATGGCGGCCAGCGCATTTCCGGTCGATACGAAGGATCAGGCGCCGCAGTACTATGCATGGCTGCTTTTTTTGCTGGGCGTCTGCTTGGGTCTGTTCCTGGCGCTGGACCTGCTGCTGTTCTATGTGTTCTTCGACCTGACGCTGGTGGGGATGTACTTTTTGATCGGCCGCTGGGGACACGGCGATCCGCAGCGAGCGGCACTCAAGTTCTTCCTTTTCACCTTCCTCGGCTCCCTCACGGTGCTACTCGCCATCTTGGGCCTGTACCTGGCTTCGGACCCGCGCACCTTTGACATGGCCGAGCTGATAGCTGCCCAGCCTTTGGCCGGCTCCGGTGCAGCTGGGATCGTCATGTTCGGGTTCTTGTTCGGATTTGCCGTCAAGACCCCGCTGATCCCGGTGCACACGTGGCTGCCTCCAGCCCACGTGGACGCTCCCGCACCGGCCTCGACCATCCTCGCCGGTGTGATGCTGAAGATCGGCACGTTCGGCATGATCCGAATTCCGTTGGTGATGATGAGGGATACGGCGCGGGAATTTGCCTGGGCCCTGGCGGCTCTAGCTACCGTGAGCGTCGTCTACGGAGCCCTGGTGTCGTTGGGTCAGCGTAATCTCAAGGCGCGGATTGCCTATACCTCGGTAGCCCATATGGGTCTGGTTGTGCTCGGTATCGCAGTGGCCGCCTGGCTGCCTGCGGCAGATGCCACCCGCCGGCTGGCCCTGTCGGGTGCGGTGGTGGGGATGATCGCCCACGGTCTGATAACCGGTGCGCTGTTCCTGATGGCCGGGGTCTTCTGGAAGCGCAGCGGTTCGTACGACATGGATTCATTCGGCGGCCTGGCAGGGCGGGCCCCTCGTCTTACGACCTTGGCGGTAGTGGGCTGTTTTGGCGGTTTGGGACTACCCGGGTTGCTGCAGTTCATCGCCGACTTTCAGGTTCTGGCCGCTGCAGTCGATGTCGTGCCGGTGTTTGCGGTGATCGCCTTGCTGGGCTTGCTACTGCTGGCGGCCCTGTTTGTGCAGCTGCTCCAGGACGTTTTCCTCGGGGAGCCTTCGAGCGAGGCGGGCGGCTTCGCTGACACTGGCGCATCTGAAACTGCCGCCATCGGCGCCCTGCTGCTCGCCAAGCGACCCTCCGACGACCGGTGACCGAGCGCCCGACGTACCCCTCCGAGGCCGGTCCCGGCGTCGGCCCCCAGGAGGCGCTGGAGACCGAGCCCGAGGAGGCGCGCGAGGAGCGACCCTCCGAGCGTCGGGCCGTCGCCGGGCTGGTCGGGTTGCTCGTGATCGGCATCCTCGCCGTGGCCTACGTCCTCCGAGGGGAGCC
>JAHWKV010000037.1 GCA_019347725.1 Actinomycetota bacterium | reverse complement strand
CGCACCGACGTCAAAAGGGAATCCCTGAGGTCCGAAACAGCCGCGCGGGCCGAGCGAGCCTGTTTCGATTCGCCCAGCTCATCGAGTAGATAGGCGGCGTCGAGTAGCCCCTTCCAGCTCCATAGGTTGTCCCAGTAGTAGTAATCGAATGGCCCCAGGTGCTCCGCCGATACCCCCGGCGGGAGAAGTCCCTTTACCTGGGGATCGTGAGTGCGCTTATCGCGCATGTGGTCTATCCAGTGAGCACCTTTGGCGATCGAAGGCTTCAACGCTTCGATAAGGTCGCGGTCTGCGGTAAGCCGGTAGTACTCGGCGATCGTCCAAAGGGCGGCTCCATTGGAGTCCCACTCTCGCCACTGGCTGTAGAAAAACCCATCGCGCCGTTGCTTGGAATCGAAGGTGGCGATCACCGATGCAGCCTCATTGGTGAAACCCCATCTGGCCATCGCGGCCAGCTGATAGGCCGCGTCGCGGAACCAAAAGCGGTGGTAGGTGTAAGGGCCCGGAGTGATCTCTTCGCCGTCATGAAACAGCAGCATGTAGGCTCGGTTGGCGTCCACCGCTTCCTGTAAACGCTGATCTGGGAGCGATACCTGCATCCCTTTGGATAGGGTGGTCGCCCAATCGGCTGCTACTTCTTCAGAAGTTGCCTCGGGTAGCCTAGCTACCAGATTCTTCGACAGCTCCTTCCGCTTCTCCACCCGCCGTTCGTGAGGAAGTGGAATAGCGCACCGCAGCTGTTCCCCCGGTGCCAGCTCATAGACGAAGGCGGCCTGAATCATTCCGGCGTGGTCTTCGACCAGCCGGTGGGGGGGCGGCTGGCACTCTCCGGCGGTCACCACCGCAGCACAGTCGCCGTCTCGAAAGATCGACACCGCAGTTCGCTGGGGGGGCTCAGGTAAGAACAGGGCCGGGCGTCCGTCGAGCATGACGGTGGACCCGTCTATAAAGAGCGATTCAACGACGGACAGGCCTTCGGGGTTGTAAGGCCTCACGGCCAGCGCTACGTCGAGCGTCTCATCGGTTTGATTGGTGACTTCGATCACCGCCGTGTCTTCATGAAGGGGACAGTAGGCAACATGCTCAACACGCCCGGAGGCCACCGGCAAGGCGGTTTTGACGATGGGACTTGAGTCGATTAGCTCTTGAGAGACGGTGTCTTGCCTGCTGGGAAAGTACCAATCGTCATGGGTACCGACCCACCAATCCAGCGACCATCCATCGAACCAGGCGGTGAAGAGCCCCCTTTCATCCACGATGGCTTCCCATTCGGAGTTAAGGGCGCCGACCATCGTCCAGTTCCGCCTGGTCATGTTGGTCATGAACGGCAGGTGGCCACGGGGTAAAAAGGCCGCAGACGTGGGGGAGATTTGCTGTTCCAGCCAGAAGGGCCATACCCAACCCGGGCGGATCTGGACGGCGCCTCTGGTGCGAACGGCCCGCAGGAGCGTTCGCATCCCTACGGGAACCATCTCGCCGGGGGGTGTGGCCTCCAAGCTTTCGCCCAGCCGCTGAAAGGTGGACAGGTGCCGCAGCACGTCGTCGCCTACGCGGAACCGGGCCAGGATCCGTTTAAGTAGGAAAGAACGCCACCCGATCATGGATTGGTCTTTTTCATTCTCAGCCTTATCGAAACGAAGACGAACCCAATCGCACCTGCGGAGGCTTTGTGTGGATCTCGCGTTAAGCTGGACATAACTGCTGGCCCAATCGTGGTAGTCACATCAAGGCAAACCCTAGCGCAGCCTTGGTTCTGCGAAGTCTTATCTCATTTTGACCCGGACTGCCGATCTAGCGGTTCGTTGGCCGGATTTCGTTTCGCCGCAAGGAGATGCCGTAATTACGCCGTCCAGAACCACAACGCCGTCGAACAGCGCCTCCACGGAGTCGTCGCACCGCCGCTTCGGCCGCTGGCGCAGGCCTGCTGCCGTGCTGGGCGCTGCAATTTTGATACAGCTGATGACCGCGCCGGGGCAGACTGTGGGTGTTTCGGTCTTTGTGGACCACTTTATCGCCGATCTCAACGTGTCCCGTTCGGCGCTTTCCACCGGCTACATGCTAGGGACCGGGCTAGGTGCCCTTGCCATGCCTCTGGCCGGTCGCCTCATTGACCGCCGCGGCCTCAGGTGGGCCACGATGGCGTTCGGCGGCGCTTTTGGTGCTGCGTTGTTCGCCATGGCCGGGGTCATGGGTTTCGTCACTTTGGTCATGGGGTTTGGCGCTATCCGCATGCTTGGGCAGGGAGCGTTGACTCTTACCTCATCGACATTCGTAGCGGTTTCCTTCGACCGGAACCGGGGGACCGCAAACGGCCTTAAATCGGCGTTCGGTGTGGCCACGATGTCTTTGGTGCCGCTGGTGGCCGTAGTGTCGATATCGGCGTGGGGGTGGCGGCCGACCTACATGCTCTTAGGGTTGATCGTGTGGGCGGTATTGCTGCCAATTGGCCGCTGGGTGGTTAAAGATCCTAGAAGCACCGATGCTTCACCGGCAGACCGGCGGGATCGTCGTGCGGCTGGGACCAGCCCGGATGTACGGCTGGCGTTACGCCACCCGGCTTTATGGGTTGTGGCATCCGGAGTTGCGCTCTCAGCGCTGGTCGGAACCGGGCTGATGTTTCACCAAATCTCGCTGCTCACCGAACGCGGCCTGACCGTAACGCAGGCGGCTGCCAACTTCGTTCCCCAGACGGTTGCGGCCGCGCTGGCTGCCTTAAGCTTCGGGCGACTTACCGATAGGCTCCGGCCGCGGTTGGTGATCGTGGGATCGACCGGCCTGGTGGCGGCGGCTCCGGCGTTGGTGCAGTTTGTAGAGCCCGGTTTACTGGCGATCGCCTATGGGCTGGTGCTTGGAGCAGCGGGATCGTGCGTGCGCACTGTCGAAGCTACCCTTCTTCCGCGCTGGTTTGGACTGTCGGTTATAGGTGAAATCCGCGGGGTAGTCATGGGTACCACGGTCGCAGCCAGCGCGGTGGGCCCGCTGTTGTTGGCGGTCTCTCACGATGCGTTGGGCTCATATTCAACTGGTCTGAGCATCTTTGTGCTGCTGGCTCTGTTGGTTGTAGTAGCCGGCATGCTGGTTCGTCTGCCGCGCCGTGCCGCTGCATGGAGTGAGCGAGGGTAGAGCCTCTTTCCCGCCGGAAAGCCGGCGTTAGAAAATGGCTCCGAGAAGTTGCAAGAGCAGATAGATGACGAAGATAACTCCGAGCACGATCAGCACAAGCAACCAACCGACTATGCCCTGTTCTTCGCTTAACCTAAAAATTCCGTTTTTGCGAGTCATGCCCTGCCTCCCCAGTCGTTCTACCGATATGACAGACCCTCAGTTCAGGTGATCCCCACGATGACAGGACACTAATCTACTCGACTGTGGCCGGTCGGTCGTTGGGCAGAAGGTTGATCCAAGTGGAACCCGGTGCGAGGGCAATCGGCTTGCCTCCGGCTACCAGGGTGATCTGGTGAGCCAGGGACGGGCGCACCCACTCACCCCGTATCGCCTCGCCGTTGCGCAGGACTATGGCTTCGCCCGTGCCGGCCGTCGCTATTTCAGGCGAAGAGCCGGATCGATTTACGGGCACCTTCATGACCACCACGTTGGTGGCGCTCAGCTGATCCCCCGTAGCTGCCAGATGTGGCTGGCCCCCTATGGCTCGTAGGTAGAGGCGGGTTGCGGGGTCATAGGTGTAGCTGACCGCCGCCGCGCCCGAGTAGGAGAGTGAAACCTTGGTACCGGGGGCTGCAGCGGCTTCCGGCTCGGCCGGCTCGGACGCGCCCGGTGAGGGTGAATCTGCTTCCGGTGACGGCTCGTCGGGGTCTTCACCCAGCTCCGGGTCGAATACCAGACCGGTTTCGGGGGGCCCGTTGACGCCTTGGGCCGCAGGACGGGATCGAAGCGCCTCGGTGGAGGTGAACAGGTTGTGCGGCGCCGGCCGGCCGCGCCGGCGTGAGAAGGCGGGTCCGGCTGCTCCGTGCGACACGTCGACGATCCCGGCGGTGGCGCCGATCTTCCTGAGGTTGTTGGGGGATGCGCCGGAGTGAGCGAAGAGCGCTGGAGAGTACTGCACCAGGATATCGGGGTCCACCGCCCGGGCGCTGCGAATGGGACCCAGGTCCTCGATGTCGCGGCAGTGGTTGACGCCCAGGAAGCGGGTAAGGCCGCCCTCGACCAGTTCCTCGTACACGATGTCGGCCGCCTCCAGCCCGGCCGGCGGCTGTGCCCTGGGATGGTTGTCGATTTTGAACGCCAGCGCGGGCCTGTTGACGTCCAGTCCCTCGGGCGCCTCGACGCCGGTGAGCGGGCACCGGACCGGCTCCGGCTCCGGAGAGGGCGACGGAGAGGGCGAGGGAGAGGCTGCCGACGTGGTTTGCGGTTCGTCGTTGTTGCACGCGGCGCCCAGGAGGGGGATGAGGAGCATGAGGGCAAAGAGGCGCTTTGGCATGAGGGGAAGAGTACAACAACGGACTATGTCGGTGCGCGGCGCGGGGAAGCAGGCCGGCCCGCCGTTTGCATATGCAGGCCTTGGGCCGCAGACTTTTATTGGGAGATCCAGTTTGAACGAGCCCGGAAATGGGGTAAGCCGAACTATCGACCAAACACAGGTGCCCACGGTCGCTTAGGGCATCGCAGACCCCGGACCGGCAAATGCGCCGCAGGGAATACGCCGAAGGGAGTAGTCAATGCTCACGCTAAGCGCGGACGCGGCTCAAGCCGTCAAACAGGTAGTCAACTCGTCCGAGGCGGGCGAAAACGGCGGGATCCGGCTCACGTTGAAGCCGGTCGATGACCAGCAAGCCCAGTTGCAGCTCTCGCTTGCCACGAGTCCGGAACCCGGAGACACGCAGGTGGAGCATGAAGGCGCCAACGTCTTCATGGACGAGAAGGTGGCCCCGTTTTTGGACGACAAGGTCCTGGACGCTACGATCGAGGATGAGGGCCCGTCGTTTACTATTCTGGACAAGAGTGGGGAAGCGTCCGGCTAGCGCCTTGGCAGCGAGTTTGATTCTAAGGGACTGTAGGGATCTTGCGTTTTAGGCGTTGGCGGTACCTGCCGGCAGCAGTGGTCATTGCGCTGGCGACCGCGGCCTGCGCCGGTGACGGCGGGTCCCCGGCGCCGACGGCGGAGCCCACCGCTGCATCCACAGCCGAGCAAACGGCCCAACCCACCGCAGGGCCCACCGCCGAATCGCCCGGTCCCGCGCAGGACTGGGCCACATGCGAGAGCGCAGAAGCCGGCTATAACGTCGATTATCCCGTGGGATGGGAGACCAACTCGGGCGACGTGCTGCCACCGTGTTCCCTTTTCGATCCGGAGTCGGCTGAGACCGAGGCTGGAACCGAAATATCCACCGATATAGCGGTGGCGATCACCGTTCAACCGGTCTCATTGGAGGAGATACGCTCCGGAGACTCCCTCGGGCAGACGACGCTTCAGGAGCGAGAGGAAACCCTCAACGGGCGAGCGGCGGTTCGCTCGGAGCAAGAGTCGACCGGCGAGGGCTTGTACCCGCCGGGGCTTGTCTCCACCCAGTGGCTTGTATCAGCCAACGGCGAGACGATTTCGGCCAGCACGTACGACTCCGGGGAAATGCCGTACGGGGAGAAGCAGGACATCCTCGACGAGATGATTGCTTCGCTGGAGGTACTGGAATAGCGCTGCGTCCCATTTAGGGACGCAGCGCTTGCGAGCGCCTAACCGACCCCTTGGTGGGCGGCTACCCTTTGGTCAAACCTGGCGGGCAGCAGCTCCCGTAGCGCCAGCAGCGCACCGGCTACGAAAACTACTGTTGCAAGATAGATGGGGCCCAGATGCGTCAGCCAGTCGTGGCTGAATAGGTCCATGTAATGCATCGGCAGCGCAGCCGCCAGCCCAACCACCGGGGCTACAACGGCGGTGACCCATGCCCACCGTTGGCCTCGACGAACTCCTTACCAGGCCAGGCCGGTCACCGCGATGCCCGTGGCGATGATGAACGCCGCAGTGGCCACATGCAGGTGACTGAGGTAATGAACAACCGCTGGTTCAAAGGCATTCAGATCGGCGCGGCCAACCCCGTTGATGGTGTCTACACCGAGCTCGAAGCCCGCACCGGCAAAGGTCCGGATCAGAAACACGACTCCGTAACCAATGAATGCAACGCCTGCAATCGCCATCAGCAGCGCACCCTTGCGAAGATTGGCGTTCCCTGCCATGTCACCCTCCTATCCTCTAGCAGTCCTTGCCTTCCGGAAGGTGTCCCATCCCGGACGCTTTCAGCTATACGGACGGGAAGAGGGTGGATGGTATTGCGTGTAGCGGTAAAGTCGGTGCTCTATTTACTCAAACGGGCTTGTGCGCGGTTACCGTAACTGCCACCGCCACTTCGTTTTGCTGTTCGGGGCTTAGCAGCTGCTCCATGAGCTTGACAACATCCGGCGTGAACAGCGGGTACCGGCGAGCGTCCTCGAGGCCGAACCGGCGGCGTTGCCGAATGTGGGGATTTTCGAAACCGACTCCGGTGATTTTTTCGACGAAGACACGCTCCGCCAAGGCTCCGGCTACTCAGCCGGCCCACGCGGAGGGGTGGGTGAGGATCTGAGAAGGCAGATCCTCCTCGCAAATCGTCAGGTCCGCCACGCAGAGGCGGCCGCCGGGACGCAACACCCGGCAGGCTTCCGCCAGTACCCGGCTCTTGCGCGCCGACAGGTTGATCGATCCGTTGGAGATCACCACGTCCATGGAGGAATCCGGCAAGGGCAGCGACTCCATTTCGCTCTCATAGACTTCGATGTTGCTCGCACCGGAGTCGGCTGCGAAACGGCGGGCTCGCTCCACCTGCTCGGCCAGAAAATCCACGCCGACGGCCCGCCCGGTTGGCCCAACCTCAGCGGCGGCCAAAAGGGTGTCGGCACCCGCACCGCAACCTAAATCGACGACCACCTCGCCGGGCCGCAGCTCGGCCCAGGCGAGCGGGTTGCCGACTCCCAGCGCCCACTCGACGGCGCCCTCGGGAAGGGCTCCCAACTGCTCGTCGGTGTAAAAACCGGTGGCCGGCCCTCCGGGGGATGTCAGCGCCTGATAGGCCTCCGCAACGAGTTGTTGGAGCTCGTCTTTGTACATCAGGTCCTTGCTCATGGCGCCTCGTTCTCAAGCGTGTCGAGAAAGCCTACGAGCCGGTTCTCCACTTCGAGCGGCAGTTCCGGGGGCGTGGCGGAGGTCATGAAATTCCGCAGGGCCTCGGCGAACTCGGCTTCGCCGCAACAGCGCCGGCATACAGCCAGATGTTCTTCCACCTGCTGATGGTTGACATCGTCCAGGTCTTCCTCCAGGTACTCCCAGAGGTGCCGGACCGCTTCCGTGCAGCTGATCACGGTCGATCTCCCTTCGATGTCTTAAGCAGGTCGTGCTCGGTGGCGTAGTCCCACAGCTCACGTTCGAACAGCTTGCGGCCGCGGTGCAGCCACGACAGCACCGTGCCTTGGGCCACGCCGAACATCCGGGCCACCTGCGAAGTGGACAAGCCCTCCATGTGCACCAGCACCAGCGGCACCCGGTAGCGTGTGTCCACGCGGTCCAGGACTTTCCATACGTCGGCTTGATCGAACGCCTCCAGGAAGTCCAGGTGCACGCTGTCGGAGTACGGCCACGGGTCCTCCTCGGCGATCCTGCGGTACAGCGAGTCCTCCGGGAGGGGATCCACCGGGTCCACGTGAGGAGGACGGGA
>JAHWKV010000036.1 GCA_019347725.1 Actinomycetota bacterium | reverse complement strand
CGTCGTTCTCCGTTGCCAGCGGTCAGCCTGTCGGGCGCGGCTCGCTAATCGCTAACGTGGGCTGCTCCGGCTACTGCACGGGTCCTCACCTCCACTTCGAGGTACGCGTGAACGGGTCGCCGGTCGATCCCATGCCTTACCTCCAATAGCTCTCTCTCTCTCTCTCTCTCTCTCTCTTACCTTCCCGGCCCTCTACCCTTAGTCCTTCATGGAGCGCTGGCAGAAGGTCTCGATCGCAGTCCTGGGCGTGTTGGTGATCCTCACGGCCGCCTTCAGCGCGGGCTATTCCGTTGCACGCCGTTCCCTGCGGGTAGGGGACACACCGACGATCAACACCAACGAGAAAGAGGCCGCGCTCCGCATCATCCGCAACGCCTATGAAGAGATCCGGGATACGGCGGTCAAACAGCCCGGGGAGGAGGAGCTGGCCCGGGGTGCGGTCCGCGGCATGGTCAAGGTCCTCCAGAAGCTCGAAGACGATCCCTACGCGCTCTTCTACACGCCCCAGGCGTACCGCTCCTTCCAGGAGCTGACGACCGGGCGCTTCTCGGGGATCGGCGTGTGGTTGAAGGACGTGGAGAACACCTTGCGGATCGTCTCCGTGCTTCCCGACAGTCCCGCTCTGGCCGCCGGTCTTCAAGCTGACGATGTGATCCAGAGCATCGATGGCCGCGACGTGGGCACCATGACCAGCGACGAGGCGATAGCGCGTATCAAAGGCCCCGAGGGGACCGAAGTGGATCTGGAGATAGGTCGCGACGACGATGTGATCGAGTACACGATCAGGCGCGCAGAACTAGACCTGCCCAGCGTGACGGCCTCCTTGGAAGAGGACGTGGGTTACCTGCAGCTGATCACCTTCGCCGACGGGGCGGGTGACAGCGTGCGTGAGGAAGTCGAACGTCTGAGGGAAGAGGGGGCCGAGGGCATCGTCTTGGACATGCGTGATAACGGCGGCGGCCTCTTCGACGAAGCGGTCGAGGTGGCCTCGGTCTTCATCGAGGACGGCGAGATCGTCTCGTATGAGAGCCGCACGGAAGACGACGTCGTATATCAGGCGGAAGGTGACGCCTTCGAAGAACTGCCCTTGGTGGTGCTGGTGGACGAGGGGTCGGCGAGTGCCTCTGAGATTGTCGCAGCTGCCGTGAAGGATCGTGACCGGGGCCCGGTGGTCGGAACCGAGACCTACGGCAAGGGATCGGTGCAGCAAGTCTTCGAGCTGTCCGACCGCTCCGCGGTGAAGCTGACCGTGGCCAGCTACTTCACGCCCTCCGGCGACAGGATAGGCCAGGAGGGTGTGGAGCCCGACGTGCGGGTCGAAGACCGCGAGCAGCAACTGCCCAGGGCGATCGAGGTGCTGAACGAGATAATCGCCACCGACACCCAGGCGGCGGCAGCCAGCTAGAGTCTCTCCATGGCCAAGAAGAAGAAAAAGAGCACCTCCGGGGTAGTCTCCAATCCCAAGGCCCGTTACAACTTCACGATCCTCGACTCGTTCGAGGCCGGCATCGTGCTGACCGGCACCGAGGTGAAGTCGATCCGGCAGGGCAAGGCGTCCCTGCAAGAATCGTTCGCCTACATTAAAGACGGCGAGGTGTGGCTGGTTTCCATGCATGTCGCTCCCTACGAACAGGCCGGTTATACGCAGCACGAGCCGCTGCGCAAGCGCAAGCTGCTGCTGCATCGCAAGGAGATCGACAAGCTGGAGGCGAAGACCAAGCGGCAGGGCCTGACCCTGGTGCCGCTGCGCCTGTACTTCACCCGGGGCATGGCCAAGGTGGAGCTGGGGCTGGCCAAGGGCAAGAAGACCTTCGACAAGCGCGAAGCCCTCAAGGCCAAGGACGCCAAGATGCAGGTAGAGCGCTCTTTGGGCCGCCGTAGATAAGCGCAGTCAACTGGCAGATAAGGGAATGAGTGGCCCCGGCTCGGCGTTACAATTAATGAGCACCTTGAAAACTTATGTATCAACGCTTTTCAGCCAGGGGGCGATTTGGTTTCGAAGCCGGTCGTTTCGTCTGGAGGAAGCGGGCCGAGGTCCTCGGTCCTCGTTAAAAACTGGGGAAAATAAACTGAAACGTCGCTGCATAAGCGAGTTCCCGTCTAGATAAAGACGGGCGTTCCACCCGGGAGTGCCTGCGGCCCGGGCTGGGGCGTCTTCCAGCAGGCTGGCTTCATGTACCCCCCGCCGAATGAGGTGCTGAAGCGAGATTGAAAGTTCGGCTGGATACCGGGAGGCCTGTCTGCGGCTTTTCCGGGTCGAGATAAAAAGCAGACTACGCCCGTAGATGCCCCAGAGGGAAGCTGAGCTCACGGGGGTTCGAGTCCCCCCGCCTCCACTATTTATCCACGTTCGGCATGGTTGGTCGGTCAGTCGCCGGCTCGGCGCCTGGAGGCCAGTGTCGTCACGAACTCCGCGAGATCTCCGTAGAGGACCTTTTCTGTAGGGATTATGTGGGCCGACGTGGGGCCGGTGTAGATGTAGACATAATCCTCGGTCGCCCGCACTCTCTCGATGCTGTCGAAGCTGTTTGTGGTCGAACCGTCGGCGTGCTCTTCATGGAGAGCGTTTTCCGACATGGTCAGTTTGTGCCAGCCAAGTCCGGCGTGCTCTTTTCCCTCCGCATATAGGCGCGCGGCGTTCTTACGTACCCCCAGAAGAGTAAGCGGCCACGACAGGGCCGCAGCCACCGCACCGAACAGGGCGGCTGGTAGGGCAGTTCCCGGCGTCCAGTTTCCACCTACAGCAACCAATCCGTTGAAGATGGCGAAACCCACGACCGCGGCGCCCATCGCATTTCTCTTTCGCTTGGTCCGGCCGGACGGCGAGTGCTTGACGTGGAAGATCCGGAACTGGATCCAGTCTTCCATGGAGTTTTCGTACTCGATCTCCTCGTCGCTCATAGCCATTGGTTTGCTCCTTGCCGTGGCTTCACTCGCGAGGATAACGGTAAAGGAGGCTAGCGCATATACGCATCTATAGGTGCTAGCATGATCTTATGGCGTCAATCCGCACTACGTTCACCCTCGACGAGGCGCTGGCAGAGCGTGCCCATCAACTCGGCATCAATGTCTCGGCGGCCGCTCGCGATGGGGTAGCAGCGGCGGTACGGGCAGCCTTGGCTCGCTCCGACCGCGCCGCGTACGAGCGGCACCCGGAGCGCCCGGACCCGTTTTGGGCCGAGGCCGAAGCGTGGAGCGAAGAGTGACCCGAGGCGACATTTGGTGGGCAACCGTGGGCCGCAAGACTCGGCCGGTCTTGGTGGTGACCCGTCCGGAGGTTATGGACGTACGTACGCTCGTTACCGTTGCCGAGGTAACCACATCGATCCGCGGGCTGGCTGTCGAGGTGGATTTCGACTATGCCGGGATTGGCCTTGATACTCAGTCGGTGGTCAATTGTGATGGCCTGCACACGGTCAGGCAGTCGGTGCTCACTAGCTACATTGGGACAGTCGGTGATGACGCGATGCGAAGGGTGTGCTCTGCAATCCACTACGCCCTCGGTTGCTAAAGAGCACCCGATTGACCGGCGTTAGCCCAGCTTGCCGGCCAGGTAGTGCATCAGCGAGCCCGACAGATTGATGGCGAGCATCGACTCGGCCGGTCCCACCATGGCGGAGTTTCCCTTCTGTTCCACGGTGCCCAGCTTGCCGATGATGCCGACGATCCCGGGGGTCAGACCGAGCCGGTGAGTCCAGTCGGTCAGCTCAGCCAGGGAGTTGCCTTTCCAACCCAGCTCCCGCAGCAGTACGCCCAAAGCGCTCAGCGCGCTGCCCACCGCCGCCGGGTGGTGTCCGGCTCTGGCCTGTTGGTGAGCCTTGCGGTACAGCGCATCGGCTTGGGCGTAGCGCCGGTCGTTCAACAGCCTCATTGCAGGCGCGACGGCGGTGTCCAGGATCTCATCGGAGTCGATCGGCACAAAGCGGGTACCCTCCAGGCGCAGAGCGACATTGAGCTCGCGGGCTTTGTCGTTGATCGCCTGTGCAAAATGAGGCTGCGGGCCGCCCAGGTCCAAAAGGTACTCCACCGCGGCCAGGCGCAACGCCGGCTTTAGCTGATCGGCGTGTTCGTTCAGCAAGTGGTCGGGGACGCTGCCGGCAGTAGTGGCGCCGTTTCGCACCAGGCGCTGAAACTCGAGCCAGGGGTGTTCCCGCAGCGGTCCCATGCCGGTGTTCCACAAGAAGCTTTTCTCCCAGGCCTTCCATGCCTCCCGCCAACCGGAGACGGACTGGCTGCTGCCTGCCGGTCGAGTGAGATCGATCAAAAACTCGTCGGCGGCCAGGATTATCGCTTCCCAGAATGGTTGAGGGGCCTCGGCCATGTCTGTGGTCGCGGGCTCGACCGGTGCACCCTGGGCCTGGGCCAGGGCGAGAAACTCCCTTTGGGCCCAGCTGAGTTGCGAGCCGGCTTCTACGGCAGGGTTGACCATTGCACCGATCTTAACTCCGCGACCCGCACCGGACGCGTCTAAAAAGGGCAGAAACTCGAGTAACTTTTCCGGCCGCTCTGTGGCGGCGGTCTAGGCCAGAGCCACCAGGTCCAGCATGTTGTCCGTCCACAGGGTGTAGTCGCCCTCGGGCATGGTCAGCACGTGGGTGGGGCTTAGCTGCTGGACGAATTCCTCGTCGTGGCTGACGATCATCAAGGTTCCCTCCCAGTGCTTGAGAGCCTCGGTTATGCCCTCGCGGGAGACCGGATCCAAGTTGTTGGTCGGCTCGTCCAGCAACAACAGGTTGTGCTGCCGGGCGGCCAGCTGCGCCAGGGCCAGCTTGGTCTTCTCGCCGCCGGAGAGACTCCCGGCGGGCTGAAAGGCGATGTCGCCGGAAAGGGTGAACATACCCAGAAGGGAGCGAATCTGTTGATCGGTGAATCCCGAGACCGTACGCAGGTGGTCGATGACCATCTCGTCGGGGTGCAGGCCCTCGTGCTCCTGAGCGTAGTAGCCCAGCGATACGTTCATACCCAGCTGTACCTTGCCCGAGGTGGGCTCGATTGTGGAGCTTAGCGCCTTCAGCAAGGTGGATTTGCCGGCGCCGTTTAGACCCATTACCAGCAGCCGCTCCGAACGTCCCAGCTCCAGTGACAGGTTGCTGAAGATGTCGTTCTCGCCGAAGGCCATCCCGAGGCCTTGGGTCTTTAGCACCATTTTTCCCGGTCTCGGGGGCTCGGGAATCTTGAAACGCACGCTGCTGTCTCCGGATACCCGGGTGACCTGCTCGGAGCGCATCCGCTCCACGCGTCTGTCGAGGTTCTTGGCGGTCCGGGCCCGGGCGACGGTCTGATGACGCATGCGGTCGGCCAGGGTCTTCAGCCGGTTGATGTCGGTCTCTTGCAGGTTGGCCAGCTTGTTGCGCCGCTCCACGTCCGCGGTGCGGGCGGTCCGGTACTGGCTGTAGGTGCCCTTGTAGGTCTTCATCTGCCCGCGGTCGATGTGCAGCACGCGGGTAATGGCGGTGTCCAGCAGCTCCAGATCGTGGCTGACGATCAGCAGACCTCCTGTGAACGTCCGTAAAAAGCTCATGAGCCAGGCCTTGGCGTCGATGTCCAGGTGGTTGCTCGGCTCGTCCAGCAGCAACGTGTCGTCTTTTCCGAACAGTGCGTGGGCCAGCTCCACTCGACGACGCTCGCCGCCGGACAGTGTCTCCAGCGGCCTGGCCATCTGCTCGTCGGTTATGCCCAGCCCGGCACAGATGCGGCGAGCTTCGCTCTCGGCGTGGTAGCCGCCGGCGAGGCGATAGGATTCCTCGGCGCGGGTAAATCGGGCGATGTTTCGCTCCGTCGGGTCGTTCTCCATGGCCTGTTGAAGCTTCTTCATGCGCTCCTCAGCCTGAGTGAGGTCGCGGGCGGCCAGCACGTAGGCCAGCGGGTTGGAGGACTGGTGGCCGTCCATGAGCTTGGCCTGCCTTAGGAAGCTGAACGAGCCCTTAAAGGCGATCTTGCCCTCGAAGGTGACCTCCTCGGCGGGCTCGCCGGAGAGCACCGACATCATGGTGGACTTGCCGGCGCCGTTGCGACCCACCAGGCCTACCTTGTCTCCGGGTGCGACCATTAAGCCCGCGCCATCGAGGATGGTGCGCGCGCCGATTTGTACGTGCAGATCTTTTACTTGAAGCAACGGCGTTCCCTCTGGAGTCGCGCGCGAAGTCGAAGCTCCACGCAAGTGCGGTACCTCCATAGTCGCATACGCCGCCGCCTAGCGCGGTCGGCGCCCCTGCCCATCGGCGCGGCAGTTATAAATGGCGGTTATAAATGAGATATGAAATCGGTGAGACTGACACAGTTTTCGCACGGCGCCGGCTGAGCTTGCAAGCTGGGTCCGGGGGACCTGGCGCAGGTCGTGCGCCGCTTGTCGGAGAAAGAGCGCAAGGTTGATCCCAACCTGCTGCTCGGTCTCGACGCGCCCGATGATGCCGGGGTCTACCGGATCAGCGACGAGATGGCTCTGGTGCAAACGGTCGACTTCTTCACCCCGGTGGTTGACGACCCTTATGAATGGGGTGCCATCGCCATCGCCAACGCGCTGAGCGACATCTACGCCATGGGGGCCAAACCGCTAACGGGTCTCAACCTGGTGGGCTGGCCGAAGGATCTGGACCTGGATCTGCTGGCCCAGGTCCTGGAGGGCGGCGCCGACAAGGCCGCCGAGGCGGGCTGCGCAGTGATCGGCGGTCACACCGTGGACGATCCGGAACCAAAGTTCGGTATGGCGGTAACCGGGGTGGTGCACCCCGATCGGGTGGTGGCGCTGTCCGGGGCCCGACCCGGCATGTCGGTCGTTATGACCAAGCCGCTGGGTATGGGCATTATCGCCACCGCATGTAAGGCCGGCCGGGTGGACAAGGCGCTGCTGATGAGGGCAACTGCCCTTATGACCACCTTGAATGCCGCGAGCGCCCGGGCCATGCAGGAGGTGGGCGTCGAGGCGGCCACCGACATTACCGGTTTCGGCCTCATGGGCCACCTGCACGGGCTGTTGAAGGCCAGCGGGTGCTCGGCGAACCTCGTGGCCGACAAGATCCCGATTCTCGACGGGGTACCGGGGTTGGCCAAGCAGGGCCTGGTGCCCGGTGGAACCGAACGGAACCAAACTTATTTCGAACCCTTTGTAGACTTCGACTCAGACATCGATCCGATGGTGAGGATCTGCCTGTTCGATGCTCAAACGTCAGGGGGGTTGTTGATAGTGGTGGAGCGTTCCAAGCAGGACGCCCTGGTCAAGGCGCTTAAACGCCATGGGGCGTCGGTGGCCGCGGTGATCGGCCGTACCGCCAAGGGCCCGGCGGGTGCCATCAAGGTGGCGGGCCGCAAGTGAAGCTGACCATACCCGAACAGATCTACGACGAGATGATCCAGCACTGCAAGGACGGCTTTCCCAACGAAGCGTGCGGTTTTTTGGGCGGGCCAGAGGGCTTGGTCGAGCGCCATTACCCGCTGCCCAACGCAGCGGCCTCCCCCGTGTACTACCGGCCTGGGGACAAAGAGATGCTCGCGGCCATAAACGACATCGACGACCATGACCAGGAGCTCGTGGCTATCTATCATTCCCATGTCGCATCGGCGCCGGTGCCTTCCCCCACCGACGTTCGAGAAGCGCATTACCCGGATTCGGTCTACGTCATCGTCTCGTTGATGGACATGGACTCCCCGTTGACCAAGGGGTATTTGATCAAAAAAGCCGACTGGCGTGACGAGGCGGGAGACGTAATAGAAGTGGACCTGGTGGTATCGTGAGCCCCA
>JAHWKV010000035.1 GCA_019347725.1 Actinomycetota bacterium | reverse complement strand
GCCAGCACCACCCGCCCTCTCGCCAGTTCCTTCCCTGCTTCGCTGACGATCGCGTCGTAGGTGCCGCTCGGGTTCACGTGATCCGCGTCGAACGCCGCCAGGATCGTGGCGCCGAGCAGCGGCTGCGTGCCCGCGACGACCGGCGGCAGCAGCGGAAACGGATATGGGAGAGGCGTGCCCTCGAGTCTCGGCCCGTACCGCGGCACCCGCTCCAGCACGACGGGCAGCATCCGCATTCGAGCGAGGCCATCGCCGCAATGCGGTACCGCTCCAAGGGGATTCTGCCGTCACTGGATTCTTTGGCCGAACGCTGCTTGGTGGTACGTCGCGCAGACGGCTGGGTCTTGACCGCTGCAGGTGAGGGGCTGGCCAGAGAGCTGTTGCTCCTAGAGCAGGACGCGCCCGAGGCCCAACTGGTCGATACGATCGCTGGAAAGGATCCACGGTGAGCTCCTACGAGTGGGAGGTAATCGCGGTGGGAGCTATGGTGGCCCTGGCTTGCGCCTTGCCGGGCACCTTCCTGGTGCTGCGAAAGCTGTCGATGATGAGCGACGCCATCACGCACACCGTTCTGCTCGGAATTGTGATCGGCTTTTTCGCGGTCGGAAGTTTGTCGTCACCTCTGCTTATAGCCGGAGCAACGGCCGTAGGGTTGTTGACCGTTTATCTGGTGGAGGTGCTTAAACGTTCCAGGCGGGTTGCTGAGGATGCGGCCATCGGCCTGGTGTTTCCGTTGCTGTTCAGTGTGGCGGTGGTTCTCGTCTCCCGTTACGCAGGCGACGTCCACCTGGATGTTGATGCCGTACTGCTGGGCGAGATCGCGTTTGCCCCCCAGGAGCGATTCGTCGTGTCCGCATTCGATCTGGGACCTCGATCTCTGTGGGTGATGGGAATGATCGCAGCGGCCGGCGCCGCGTTCATCGCTACCTTCTTTAAGGAGCTGAAGCTGGCAACCTTCGACGCCGGGTTGGCGGAGGCGCTGGGTTTTCGGCCGGGAGCATTGAACCTGGCGCTCATGGCCTTGGTATCGGTAACTGCGGTCGGGGCCTTCGACGCAGTCGGCTCCATTTTGGTGGTTGCGCTGATGATCGGTCCGCCGGCGGCGGCCCTTCTGTTGACCAATCGCTTAGGAGTGATGCTTGCCCTATCTGTGGTCATCGGGATTGTTTCCGCCCCCGTCGGCTACCTGGGCGCCCGTTCAATCGATGCCTCGATCGCCGGCGCCATGGCCGTGACGATCGGCTTGGCCTTTCTCGCCTCCTTCCTCTTTGCCCCCAGCCGGGGTCTGGTGGCCATCGCTCGCCGGCACGCGCGGCAGCGGTGGGAGTTCGCCCAGCAGATGCTGGCGGCGCATCTGTTCAATCATGACGGCACCCCCCAGCAGGCCGTCGAGAGCCATGTTGGCCACATTGAAAAGATGTTGGGCTGGCCACCGTCGTTCCGTTCCCGGGTCATCGGCAAGGCGGCACAGCGCGGCTTGCTCCAGGAATCTTCCGGTTACTTGACGCTGACCGATGAAGGCCGGGACTTTGCCCGCAAGACTCTCGTTCACTAGCACCCCGGCCCTAACCCGTAGGGGCCCTAGCCGGGCGGAGCTTTAGGAGTTACTGACGGGCCATCCAGCCCGTGATCCGCACATCGAGCTGGTTCGGGGTCAGGTCGTAGAACCGGTCCAAAGCATCGATCGTCGTCTCTACCGCCAGCTGTTCAATCGGCGCATCGGCCGGTGGTCGCCCGTCCAGACCGGGCACGGTCTCGGGCAGCCTGTCGTACAGCTCGTCGGCGGGTAGCTGCGCATAGGACGCATAGAAGTCCCAAAACTGATCCGCTCCGTAGGTCTCTATGAGGTACCAGGCGGCTGCGGCCGAGTACGCATACTCGAGGGAAGTTCCCTCCTGGTTGGTGCCGTGCTCACCCAAGCTGGAGGCCCGGGTCAGACGGTCGATGGTTACATCGGCAAACTTGGACCCTGCCACCCCATCCCGCCAGATCGATACGGTCCTGGTGCCCGCAAGATACATGGCTGCGGCTTCGCTCACCCAGGCGGGAGTGAACGGCCTGGTGACGTTGGCCAGCAGGAAGTGACCCAGCTCGTGGCGTAAGGTTTCCAGGCTCTGCCCGTTCTCGTACAACTTCTGCCGGTTGATCACCATCTGACGGGCCAGGACCCGGATGTTGTCGGGAGTTACCTCATAAGACGTCTCCACCTGCGCTATAGGCGAGGTCGGTCCCAAGGTCGTTCCGGCCATCTGTCGATATTGTTCCTCGTCGCCGGCTATTAACAGTAGGTAGGTGTTTTCCAACGGAAACGGCACCTTTTCCCCGAGCTGCGCACGCGCTTGCTCTGCGTCGGCCATAACGCGACCGGGGGAGTCAATATCGGGCCGGAAGAGGGCCAAGAAGTGGTCGGAGCGCTCAAAAAGCACTGCTCCGGTGGCCCATACCGGCAGCCTCGAGTCTCGCCGCAGCGTTGCGGCCTCGATCGTCCAGGAGGCGTCGTCCCTGGCAAAGTCGTACTGGATCGACAGTCGAAATGTGTTGTCGGCGGGCAGCCCCTCGTAGGTGTAGCTGAGATCGACTCTCCTTCCGCTCAGCGAGTCTGCCGTTTCCCCGGAGCCTCTTGAAACGTTGAAGCTGATGTCGGCTAGGGGCACGGTCGCTGCGCCGGTGGCTATGGGGCCTTCCAGTTCCAGCGCTGCAGGGGCTACCGGTGCGAGGTATCCCTCGATGTCCCCGGCGCTTAGCAGCTCGGCTCGGCGGTCCAAGAATTGCTGGATATCGTCGGAGACGGCAGGGGAGGACCCGGTGCCCACGCCCGGGCGTACCGAGCAGCCTGCTCCTATCAGCAGCAGGCATAGGGCCAGTACTGTTAGGCGGGCAAACCTAGAGCCTTCGTAGGATGGCGACCGCTTTGCCGAGGATTTTGGTGTCCTCGGGGGCTGCGAAGGGTTGCATGGTCGCGTTGGCGGGAACGAGCATGACGGTGCCCCCCTCGCGCCGTAGCTGCTTGATCGTAGCTTCAGCTTCTCCGGTCTCCCCAGTTACTTGAGCTGCAACGATGTCCCCGTTGGATGCATCGGGCTGCACTCGGATCACAACAAGATCGCCGTCAAGGATACCGGCGTCGATCATGCTCTCACCCTTTACCGACAAAACGAAGTGCGCTTCTGAGGAGATGAAGTCGTTTGGGAAGGGGAGCGTGCCCTCCAGGTTTTGCTCCGCAAGTGACGTGGGACCTGCGGCGATGCTGCCGTAGATAGGCAGCTGGCTGACCCGGGGATCGATTGCCGGAGACGGCTCGGCGGCAGGGGCGGAACGGTGCCACTTGACCTCAATTGCGCGGGGCTTGGAAGGATCCCGGCGCAGGTACCCCCTGTCCTCGAGGCTTCCAAGGTGGGCGTGGACCGTGCTCGGGGAGCTGAGTCCGACTGCCTCGCAGATCTCGCGCACCGCGGGCGGGAAGCCGCGTGTCTCTACGGTTTCTACTATGAAGTCGAGTACAGCTCTTTGTCTTTCGGTCAGGTCCGATCCGTCCATATCAAAGCCACCTTTAGTGTGAGTCGGTGCCGCGCCGTGATCCTATTTGATCGGTTATTTCTATACAAACGTATGTTCGAGTCTTTTGCCATATTATCTTGACTCGAACAAACGTTCTGGCTACAGTACTGAATTATGCAGAACGTATGTTCGAAGTCAAGCAATCCGCTCGTCCCGGTGGGCTCGGCTGGCCCCGACGCGCCGGCCCCGCGCCGACCGGGACGCTGGCGTGCCGGTCAACGTCGAGTCGTGGTCTTGGCGATCGTGGCGTCGATGGCACTGTCCGTTGTATGGGCGCCCCGGCTGTTGGCCGTCACCTCGCCGGACCCGCAGGATGTCACCCATGTAGTGCGGCAGGGAGACACGCTTTGGGACGTAGCCCGCTTGCACGCTTCGGAGCGTATCGATCCGCGTGCGGTTGTCGACCAAATCCGACGTTTGAATGGATTGAGCACCGCGCAGCTGTTTCCGGGACAGGAGTTGAAGTTGCCGCCACAGGGTTGAGGGCCTACGGAATTCGAAGCGGGCGCCGGGTGTACTAAGCTGGTGGCCGCCGGACGCAAGCCGGGCTTTCAGAACTTCCCCCACCTATGTATCGATGCGCTGCGGGGAGAATCCTGTGTTCGAAAGGTATGACGTCACGCGATGAGCTCAGCGCAACGTGCCGTGCACCACAGGGGAGGTCCGCTGCTGGTGTTGGGCGGACCCGGTACGGGTAAAACCCATCTAATGGAGCAGCGCTATCTGGGCCTGTCCTCGAACGGCGCCGCTCCTCATCAGGTCCTGTTTTTGTGCAGCAGCCGAACCTACGCGGTAGGCGCCCGCGAGCGGCTGGCTCGACAACTTCCGCATCAGGCGACGGTTGAGGTTCCCGTCTATACCTGGCACGGGCTCGCCTATCACCTGGTTACGCGGTTTTACCCGCGTTTGGGGTTCGCCCGGATGCCCGTGCTGCTGACCGCAGCCGAGCAGTGGGGGACCGTTTATGAGCTGTTGCGTGCGCAGGATCCCGCCCGCTGGCCGGTGTGGGGAGAACGACTTAAAGACCGAGCGTTTGCCGACGAGGTAACCGACTTTTGCCTGCGCGTGGAGCAGCAGCTAATACCGAAAGATCAGCTCGATGAGATTGCG
The DNA here is from genome assembly GCA_019347725.1 of Actinomycetota bacterium. Lineage (GTDB taxonomy): Bacteria > Actinomycetota > CADDZG01 > JAHWKV01 > JAHWKV01 > JAHWKV01. Next base: position 3,177 of record JAHWKV010000035.1, on the reverse strand, counting down.
GCCGCGTATCCCGATTGGGCGGAGGTGGTCCGCTTTGTCGACATCTATCGGCAGCATCTGCTGGAACGTGCCCGGGTCGACTATGCGCAGTTGATCTCCGGCGCTTCGCGGTTGCTGGAGGACGACGCCGGAGTTTGGCGCGACTTGCGGCACCGATTTCCCCATGTGCTGGTGGACGACGCTCAGGAACTCAGCCGAGCCCAGTTAAGGATGCTTTCCCGTCTGGAGACCTCTCAGTTGGCCCTCGCAGCGGACCCGGACTCGGGGATGGAGTCGTTTCGGGGAGCTCAGCCGGACTGGGTTTTTGGCTTTGAGCAGTGGTTCGGCCCCTCGGAGGTCGAGGTCCTGGAGAACAACCAGCGTATCGGAGCTCCCCTGGCGGGTGCACTCAATGATTTGATACGTCACAACGACACCAGTTCGGCGCATCGGGCCACCGTGGATGCGCGGCACCGTACGGACTACGAGTGCCGGCAGTACTGTTCAATGGTCGACGAGGTGGCCGCCATTGCCCACGAGCTACGCCGGACGCACGTAATCGACGGAGTGCCCTGGCCTGAGCTGGCGGTGTTGATATCACAGCCCCGTTACCTTCTTGGCCCGCTGCAGAGATCGCTCGAGCTGTGCGATATTCCCTACCAGCCCCTACAGGGAGACCATCCCTTGGCGCAGGAGCCGGCGGTCAAGTGCTTCCTTGACCTGGCGCATGTGGCGTTGGGGGTCGGCGGCCACACGCGGAGCCTGGCCAGATTGCTCACCGGACCGTTGGTGGGAATGGACCTGGCGGGACGGCGGGAGTTGGAGCGCGAGGCCTGGCGGACCGGCAAGAGCCTGCTGGAGGCGGCGCTGGAGTTACCTGCAGCCGCGGAGCTGGCCAAGCTGACGGAGCTGGTGGTTGCTCACCAGGACCGAGCCGACGAGTGTTTTTTCCAGGTGTACTCGGCCTCCGATTATTACCGGGAGCTTGAGGCGAAAGCTCTTGCCGACTCCGACGATCCATCCAACGCCTCGATCGATGCGCTCGTCGCTTTCAGCCACGCACTGAGCCGGTTCGTGGAGCGACGCTCGGGAAGCGGATCGGTCGTGGAGTATATGAACGAGGCGGCAGGGGCCGATTTCGGCGCGGATGCGTGGCTGCCCCCCGGCGCCCAAAGGCGCGACGGTGTCTGTATCAGTACGTTCCACGGGGCCAAGGGCCGCGAGTGGGAGGTGGTGATGGTGGCCGGCTGCCTTGACGCATGGATTCCCAAGCGTCGCCGCGGCAAAGGGACCTTCGATACCTACGCTCTTGAGACCCCAAGCGTTGTGGACCGGGAGTTGGAGGCTATAGCCGAGGATCGGCGGACTTTCTATGTGGCGGCCAGCCGGGCCCGTTCCAGAGTGGTTTTCACCGCTTCACCTCACGCAGGCGCCAAGCCGAGGCCCAGCCGGTTTCTTTTTGAGCTGGCCGGCCAGGGCCCTGTCGACTCGGATCTGACCGACCTACCCCCGCTGACCTTGAGCGAGCACAGAGCCCGCCTTCGCCGGTGCCTGGCGGACGACGAATCCGCAGCGCAGGAGAAGGTGGCTGCGGTCTTGGCCCTGGCCGAGATGCCCGGCACCGATCCCAGCTACTGGTACGGGCAGCCGGAGTGGACCGAGGCCGCGACGCCCGTAGTCTCCGGCGAGCTGCGCACCTCGTACTCGCGCCTTAGCGCTTACGAGAACTGCGGGTTGCAATACGTGCTGCAATCGGTCCTGGGGCTCGATCCCGCATCAACCTACTCGATGAAGTTTGGCACGTGGATTCACGCACTGTTCCAGGCGGTCCACGAGGATGCTATCAGCGACCCTGAGCAGCTACAGAGCGAGTACGAGCGGTTGTTTGATCCGGGCGTCTTTCCCAACTCCACCATCAGCCGGCAGTTTTACCGTGATGGTATGCGCATGCTCGAGGTCTTTTGGAGGTACGAGGCAGGCGCCACCAATGTCGAGGCGGAAAGGTTCTTTGAATTCGAGTACGCAGGCGCAGTACTGCGAGGGCGTATCGATCGGATCGATCGTAAGAACCGGACTCGTAAGCTGACCGACTACAAGACCGCCAAGTGGGCGCCCAGCTTCAAGGAGGCCCAAAGTTCACTGCAGCTGGCTATCTATCACCTGGCCGCTCGGGAGGTCCCCGAGATTGCCGATATGGGCGAGGCGATGGTGGCTCGGTTGGTATATCCCGGCGCCTATGACCGGGACGGTAGGCATAAGGTGCTCAGTCAAAACGCTGAGGACGCTTACAGCGTCATCGACAAGCTTCCGCAGATCATTGCCTCGGTCAAGGCTGAGGAATTTGCACCCAACCCAGACGCCGGCTGCTTCTTCTGCAAGATGAAACCCTTGTGTCCGCTGTATCCGGAAGGGGCGAGTGTCGAGTGAACGCCTCCGCCGCGGTCAGGGCGTGCATGCGGGCCAACGAACCCACCGCCGAGCAGTGGAAGGCGATCGCCGGCCTACCTGAGCCCCAGGCAATTATCGCCGGCGCCGGCAGCGGAAAGACCGCGATCATGGCGGCCCGCATGGTGTGGATGGTCGAGCAGGGCCTTGCCCGGCCGGCGCAGATCCTTGGGCTCACTTTCACCAACAAAGCGGCTAATGAGCTCGAGGAGCGCATCGACGTCGCCTTCAGTCAGATGGATCCGTCACCCGAAGACCGTCCCACCGTGTCAACGTACAACGCGTTTGCGGACCGGCTGGTTCGTGAACACGGTCTGCGCATCGGGTTCGATCCGGACTCCGCATTGCTTTCGCAGGCCCAAGCCTGGCAGCTGGTGGGCGAATCCTTAGATGACGTCCCCGCATTCGAGGCCATCGACTCGCGCTCGGTGGCCTCGATTACACGAAGTGCGTTGAGTCTCGCCGACCAGTGCGCCAACAACTTCGTCGCACCGCAGGAAGTCGCCGAGGAGGACCGCCGGGTGTTGCAGCGCGAGGCGGCCTACGAGAAGGAAGTGCTCACCTGCTCCGCCCGGCGCATCGAGCTTTGTGCGGTAGTTCAGGCTTACCAGCATCTCAAGAAGTTGCGCCGGTGCATGGATTACGGGGACCAGGTGACCAAGGCGGTCCAGGTGCTGGAGACGTGGCCCTCGGTGGCGAGCGAGTTGAGGGCTAGGTACCCGGCGATCCTGCTCGACGAGTATCAGGACACCA
>JAHWKV010000034.1 GCA_019347725.1 Actinomycetota bacterium | reverse complement strand
CTTCGAACAATTCCTCACCCCCTTTGAATCGGGTAGACGCAGTTGATAAAAGAAAATTACTGCCCTATGGGAAACTTGTCACGCAGCCCCGGCACCGAGCGCCAGCTTAAGGACCCGAAGGGACACGCGATTTCTCGCAAAGAAACCGGCAGTGATTTGCCGGCCGAACGTTTGGCGGCCTGCCGTTTATATCTTGTGACCGACTCAAGACCTCAGGGACGGGATCTGGACTCTTTCCTGGCGGAAGTGCTGGACGCAGGCGTGGGAATGGTGCAGTTGAGGGAAAAGCAGATGGAGGCAGCCCCACTGCTGCGGTACGCGCAAGTGGTTAGAAGTCGCACAGCTGAAGCCGGCGCGCTGTTCATCGTCAACGACCGGGTCGATGTGGCGATAGCGTCTGGAGCCGATGGGGTACATCTCGGCCAGCAGGATCTGCCGGTTGCCGACGCCCGGCGTCAATTGGGCTCCCGGATGCTCATCGGGGTGTCGACCCACTCCGTGCCCCAGCTTCAATCCGCGATGTCCTCGAGTGCCGACTACTGCGCGGTAGGTCCCGTCTTTGCCACTCCCACCAAGCCGGGCAGGCCGGCCGTGGGATTGGATCTCGTGCGGGCCGGGGCGGAGCACTCGGCCAAGCCGGTGTTCGCCATCGGCGGAATTGACGTATCGAATGTGCGCTCAGTGCTTGATGCAGGCGCCAGGCGGGTGTCGGTGGTGCGAGCGATTACCGAGAACGAGGACCCGGCGGAAGCCGCTCGCAAACTGTCGGGTGCATTGAGCGAGTTTGACTAATATGCGGCTTTGGTGGACTACAATGGGCTTATGCCCACATCTGAGGAAGTGTTCGAAGCGCTTAAAGTTGTCGACGACCCGGAGATCGGTATCAATATCGTAGATCTCGGTCTGGTCTACGACGTGGTTGTAACCGACGATGGCGAGGCCCAGATTACCTTTACGCTGACCTCGGCCGGCTGCCCGGCAGGGGCTCAGATCGAAAACGAGATCCGAGAAGCTGCTGCCAGCGTCGAAGGCATCTCCAGCGTAACTTCCGAAATGACGATGCAGCCGGCATGGGGGCCCGACAAAATGAGCGAGCTCGCACGGTCCGCTCTCGGCTTCTTTTAAAACTGGGCGCTCAGCGTAGATGAACGATTTTATAAGCAAGTTCAAGTGGGTACTGGTGGGCGGAGGATTGTTCATCCTCGTCGGGATTATCGTGCTCGTGGCCGTGCTGGCCAGTGGGTCCCGCGACTCTGACGACCTGGCCGCCCCTCCAACCGATGCATCCGGTTCTCCCGTACCGCCCGTCGAGCGTGTGGACCGGCAGGAGTTCAACGGAGACGGCGCCACGGAGGAGAACTTCAAGGCCGGCGGCGGGCTGACCTTGCTGCGTTTTACTCACTCCGGGGGTGGCTCGAGCAACTTTATCGTCACGGTCAGCCAGGACGGTCAGCTCATCGATCAGGTGGTCAACGCCATCGGTCCCTTCGAGGGAACCAGGGCAGTATCGCTGCCAGTGGGCGATTACGTGATGGAAGTGCGCCCCGGTGCGGGCGAATGGACGGCGCAGATCGATCAGTCGGTGCCCGAAGAGGCCCCGCCACCGCCGGTTGAGTTCTCGGGTTCGGGTCAATCCGCCACGGAATTCTTCAGCCTCGAGGCCGGATCGGTCGATTTCCGCCTGTTGCACGAGGGAGAGGGCGTGTTCATCCCCAGTCTGGTCAGGTCGGACGGTACGAGGGTCGAGTCAATCGTCAATGAGTCCGGAGACTTTAGTTCTCGTGTGACGGTCAACATCAAGAACGCAGGCATTTATCTAATCGACGTCCTGGCCAACGGCGAATGGGAAATCGAGGTCACTCAGTAGCCGGGTCGCGCGCCCCTTGGGGTTTTGGCCCAGCTTCGCCGGGAACCGTTAATCCAAAAGCCGCCTATTCGAGGGCGACCTTGAGGTGGCTACGCCGTATAATCTTCTTATAGTCAAGTCGCCGGGCCGGCGCCATGAGCTGGCTTTGAAAGGGATCAAATCGGATGCCACTTTCGGACCGAGAGCAGCAGATTCTCCAGGAGATCGAAGACCAACTGTATGAGCAGGACCCCGATTTCGCTCGGGGAGTTTCCTCGACCACCTTGCCGGTTGTTCTTCGCCGCAATGTGAGGCGAGGGATGGTGGCTTTTATCGGCGGTCTTGCAGTTTTGGTGGGCTTTTTCTTCTATCCGCGCCTGCCCGTGGGAGTGGTTGCGTTCCTGGTGATGGTGGGTGCGGCGTACTACACGTACGACAACCTCCGGAAGATAGGAACCGAGCAGGTGAGGGTGCTGAGAGAGCAGGCGCCGCTATCGGGCCTCATGGAGCGGATTAGGAGAAAGATCCGAGAAGCGGGCAACCGCGAGGACGAGTAAGCGCGAGTAGGCCGTCGAAGTATCACCTTCAATCTCTTCTTAAGAGTTTAGTGACCGTCCGCACAGAGCGGGAAACTATTTCGCCGACGTGTCCAAAAACCGTCCGGCGACATCTTGCGAATCCCGTCTGCGGTGTGTAGAACAGATACACCTGTCGCAGACCCGACGTCCTAAATATTAGTTAAAGAGACTCTTTGGAAGGGGCCATCATTGGAGGGGTTCAGTGTTAAGCACGCGTGTCGATTCACTGGTTGCACCAGCCATCAGATCCGGTACTGGGATCAAAGCGGCTTAGTTAAGCCAAGTGTGCAATCGACCGGGGGCCGGCCGGGTGTGCGACGTCTCTACTCCTTCCGAGACCTGGTGGCACTGAAGGTCGTAAAGGCTATGCTCGACGGCGGGATGTCGCTCCAGCGAGTGCGCCGGGCGTGGGATTACCTGCGTAAAAAAGCCGGTCTCGAAGAGCACCTCTCGGAGGTCAAGCTCATTACCGACGGCAAGAGCATTTACCGGGTCGCGCACGACGATGAGGAGATTCTCGATGCGCTGCGTCAGGGCCAGATGTCCTTCTTCGTGGCACTCGACGAGATTACCCGCAGCCTCGATCAAGGCGTGGCCGACTTCCTCAGAGACCGCGAAGAGTTTGTGGAAACCTTGCGGATCGCCAATGACACCGTTTCGCAGGAGCAGCAGCGAAAGAAGGCCGAGGCCTGATCCGAGCAGATCGGTTCGGTGGGCATCGGTCGTAGTTGGTCGTCCGGCACACTCCTGCAACTGGTGTGCCGAATAAAACCCGTTGTGTAGCCTGCCCATCTTCCTGGGTCACTTATACTCACCTCTAGGTAAGTTAGGGTGCCGCCCCTTTTGAGCGCGTGGGTTTTGAGCGCATGGGGCACCAGAGCCATCGGCTGTTTCAGCCGGAAGGAGATGGGGCTTGACCAAAGCACTGGTCTTGAACGCTTCCTACCAGCCGCTTTGCATAGTTTCAGCACGGCGGGCAGCCGTGCTCGTCCTGAAATCGAAAGCTGTCATCGAGCATGCCGACGACGGCTGTTACCACTCCGAGCGCCTCAGCGTTCCCATCCCGTCGGTGGTGCGAATGATTTATTTCGTCAAGGTGCCCTATCGCGCCCGGGCGACGCTCAGCCGCAGGGCCGTCTTCGCCCGAGACGACTACCAATGCCAGTACTGCGGTTCGGCGGCTGAGAACGTAGATCACATCAAGCCGCGGTCCAAGGGCGGTACGCACACGTGGGACAACGTGGTGGCCTCGTGTCGCTCCTGCAACGCCCGCAAGGAGAACCTCCTGCTCAATGAGGTTGGTATGAAGCTAAAGCGGCCGCCTCGTGTACCCAGCGACAGCCTGTTTCTGATCGCGGCAGTCGGTAAGACCCACCCGGCATGGGAAACCTACCTGTCGGTAGGTAAGCCCCGCCCAAACCTTCCTTTGCTAACTTCAGTCCCCAGCTGAGGCTCTTTCCGGCTACGAGTCCTGAACACTGCACCGCCCACTAGTACCTCGCATAAATGCATCGGCTCCAAATTACATCGTTGTAATTCTGGAGAGAAGCGTTCAGAACGTTGACTAGCGGGATTTGGGTGGCGTAATGTGGCGCAAAGTGGTGCAGGGGTCCGTGTCACATCCGACATCGTATGCCGAAGGCGACCCACCGAAGAGGATCCACATTTTGCCCAGGGAGCTAGCACATGTTGCTCGGAGAGTTCATGCACACCGTCGACGCCAAAGGTCGGGTGTTCCTTCCTGCCAAGTGGCGGACCGAACTCTCCGACGAGGTGGTTGTCACGGCCGGTCAGGAGCGGTGCCTGTTCGTAATGACTACGCAGCGCTTCGAGCAGCGAGCCGAGCACTTGCAGCAGCACTCTTCGGACCGCAAGGCCAACCGGGACTACAACCGGCTGTTCTTCTCGTCGGCTTCGGAGGAGGCGATCGACAAGTCTGGGCGGATGTCCATTCCGGCCGGGCTGCGCCAGTACGCGGAGCTTGGAAAGGAAGTGGCTTTCATAGGCGTATCGGATCGGGCTGAGATATGGGATCGCGATGCCTGGTTGCACTACAAGGAAGGCGTGGAATCTGAATACGAAGCGATTGCGGAACAGCTTGACTGACAAGCGACACAGCGTTGGGCGCAACAGGTCGACCCTGCAGCGCGACAGGTTTAGGTCATCCGGAGCAACCGGGGAGGGAGCTGTGTGTGATGGGCGGAACATCGGCATCTTTGCTGAACAAGGAGCTTCGCCAGACGTGCATGTTGCTGGGGATAGCGGCTTCGCTGCTGGGCGGCTATCTGAGTTTGGCGCTGGTTTTGCTCAGAGTCATCAGATAGCGGCTTGACCGCTAACGCAGAGCCGGATTTCAAGCACGTACCGGTCCTGGTCCCGGCTGTACTGAAATGGCTGGGGCCACCGTTGGAGGATGCCGATGTATTGGTGGACTGTACCTTGGGCGCCGGAGGGCATGCCGAGGCGTTCCTGCAGCGGTTTAACGGATTGACCGTGATCGGAATTGACCGCGACGAGCAGGCGTTGCAGGCGGCTGGCGCTCGACTGGAGCCGTTCGGATCGCGGGTGAAGCTGGCAAGGGGAAATTTTAGAGAGCTGGATGAGGTGATCGCTTCTTTGGGATACGAAAAGGTTGGGGCCGTTCTTTACGACCTTGGGGTGAGTTCCGCTCAGCTGGACCGGCTCGATCGTGGTTTCAGCTACCGGTCCGGCTCTGATCTGGACATGCGAATGGATCAGGATGCACCGACCACGGCGGCGGACATCGTGAACGGCTATTCGGCCAAGGAGTTGGTTCGGGTCCTATTTGAGTACGGCGAGGAGCGGTACGCGCGCCGGATCGCGCGAGCCATCGTGAACCGGAGGACGTCAAGGGCGTTCGAAAAGTCAGACGATCTGGCGGAGGTGGTTCGCACCGCCATTCCGGCTGCGTCAAGACGAACCGGCCCTCACCCCGCGCGACGTACCTTCCAAGCACTGAGGATCGAGGTCAACGATGAGCTGGAGAGCCTGCGGGCCTCATTGGAGTCGGCGGTAGCTTGCCTGCGGACGGGTGGTCGTGTGGCGGTTATCAGCTACCACTCGCTGGAAGACCGCATAGTGAAGCGGTTCTTCAGAGATGCGGCTACGGAGTGCGTCTGTCCGAAGGACTTCCCGGTATGCGTGTGCGGCACCACGCCAAAGTTGACAGTTCTGACGGGCAAGCCCACCCGGCCGTCCGCCGAGGAAGTCAAGGATAACCCCCGCTCCGACAGCGCGCGTCTGAGGGTGGCCGAAAAACTCGAGGAGGTGGCTTGATGGTGGCAACGAAGCAAGCAGTCACCGGCGCCAGGCGCTATGCACCGGCGCCTGAGTTGCCGTTGAAGGTCGTCACCAGTCCTGCTCATGCGCCCCGGCGGTCCGCTCCCCGGAGTTTACCCAGATCCATTCCGGCGAAGGCGCGACGCAGCCGGGCGCTGCCGGGCGTCCTGATGGCGGGAATCGTGGTGTTCGGCTTGGTGTTGGTGAACATCTATCTGGCGCAGACCTCGTTCGCTCTGTCGGATGTGCAATCGAGGGTCGCGGAGGAACAATCCCGGCATAGGCAGCTCCGCAGCGAGGTGGCGACGGCGGAGTCTCCAGAGACGATCTCGCAGATGGCCGTCGAGCTGGGTCTAGTGGTACCGGCAGAGCCGCAGCAGCTCGACTAGAGGAGGCTCCACAATGGCGTCCAGGTCTAAGTCGATGCGTCTGTTCAGCCTGCTCGTAGCACTGTTGGCGGGCTTCGGGATCGTGGCCACGCGAATGTTCTGGCTGCAGATAGTCGATTCCAGCCGCTTCACCGAGCTGGCGGCCAATCAGCGCCAGCGAACGATGATCGTGCCGGCTCAGCGAGGGTCGATTCTCGCCTCGGATGGGACGGAGCTGGCGATCTCCATCGACGTCAAAACCGTGTACGCCGATCCACACCAGGTGACCGATCCCAGGCGTGCGGCTGAAGGGCTGGCCCCGGTTTTGAACCAGGACGTCGAGGGCTTGCAGGAAAAGCTAAGCCGTGATTCCGGATTTGTGTATCTGGCGCGCAAAGTCGATGACTCCGTGGCTACGCGGGTGGAGGAGCTGCAGCTTCCGGGTATCCACCTGGTCCCCGAATCGAAGCGAATTTATCCGGCAGGACCCCTTGCCTCGCAGGTCGTAGGTTTCGTAGGCGCCGAAAATGAAGGACTGGGAGGCTTGGAGTATAGGTACGACGATCTGCTCACGGGCCGGGACGGCAAGGTAATGATGGAGCGCGATCCGCTTGGCCGGCAAATTCCTTCCGGGGAGTCGTCCGTGCAGCGGGCGATCTCGGGAAGGGACCTGATCCTGACCATCGACCGTCAGATTCAGCACGAGGCCGAGGCGGCCCTCGAGCGCGCCGCCGAGCGGTGGGGCAGCAAGGGCGGTTCGATCATCGTCATGGATCCCTCCAGCCGTGACATTGTGGCGATGGCGAACTCCGGGAGCTTTGACCCCAACGATTTGGACTCCAGTGACGCAGACGACCGCCGCAACCGGGCAGTGGCGGATCTTTATGAGCCCGGTTCGGTGCTGAAGATGGTAACTGCTGCAGCCGCTATCGATAGACGGGTGACCAGTTCAGGCGAGAGCATGCGCGTGGCCGACAACCTTAAGATCGGAAGTAAGGTTTTTAAGGACTCTCACGCGCACCCCGTGGTGAACCTCTCGTTTGCTGAGGTGATTCAGGCCTCTTCCAACGTGGGGACTATTCAGGTGGCGCAGCGATTGGGCGATGAAGGGTTGCACGACTACCTCCAACGTTTCGGCTTTGGTCGCCAGACGGGTATTGATTTCCCCGGCGAGGCCCACGGCATCTTGCCGGAGCCTAGTCAGTGGTGGGGCACCTCACTCGGAACCATTTCGATCGGACAAGGTATCGCCGCTACGCCGATTCAGATAGCCAACGCCTACGCTACTTTGGCCACCGGCGGTCTCGAGGCCCCGCCCAACCTGATCAAGGGCACGATTGGAGCCGACGGGGCCGTCACTCAGACGCCACGCCCGACTCCGCAGCGGGTGATAGAGCAAAGCACGGCGGAGCAGGTGACCGATATCCTCGTAGGAGTGACCGAGAGCGACATGGGGACCGGCCAGGCTGCCCAGGTCCCGGGTTACGTCGTGGCCGGAAAGACCGGCACGGCACAGAAGGCGTCGAAGGGTGGATACTCGGGTTACATGGCTTCTTTTGCAGGTTTTGCCCCCGCCGAAAATCCCAGGCTTGTTGTCTCGGTCGTCCTGGATGACCCGGACCCGATTCTTGCCGGCCAGACTGCGGCGTTCACCTTTCAAGAGGTGTTGGAGTTCGGCCTGCGGCGGGCACGGTCGGGCTCTGAGGCCAGACCCACGGGAACGGACAGCACGTCGTTGGCCGCCGCAGGCCGTTAGCGCCGTGAACGCCAATCCCGACT
>JAHWKV010000346.1 GCA_019347725.1 Actinomycetota bacterium | reverse complement strand
AACCACACCCCTCCCCGCGGCAGCATCTTTGGTCTTACCGGCTCGGCCAGCGGCGCCCCGACGGCCTCCAGCTCTTGCCGTATCCGTAAGTGTGAGTCCTCCCACTTCTCCTCCGATATCACGGTCAGGGCAAGGTCAAAGCCACTCGCCCCCTGCACCACGTTGGCGATTCTCAAGCTGCCCTCGCCATATGGAACGTGGCGAATCTCGCCGCCGGGTCCGTACGAGTTATCGCTGAAGTGGGTGTGCAACGGCCACGTATGTTCATAGGCAAAGTGCTGAGTTATGTAAGCAAACAGCGCCTTCAGGGCATCGGCGCTGTTGAGCGATCCGTTGGAAAGCGCATGTATATGCGCGTAGTCGACGACCACCGTCGTGAAAGAGTGCCTGGGCACGAGCAGCGCCAAGTCCCCCAGCGAGCCGAACTGTGAACGCCTTCCGCAGGTCTCCATGCCGAGCTTCACCCCAAGGTCTATGACCCGGGGACCGAGAACATCGAGCGCGGCGTCGATGCGTTCGTGCAATTGCTCAGCCGGCAACCCGTAATGGCCCCCGGGGTGGCATACAACTACAGTGGCGCCCATCGCGGAAGCCAGCTTGCAGGAGTGGTGCAGCGCTCCCAGGTGCTTGTTGCGTCGATCTTCGTCGGCGGTGGTCAGCTGCGCAAAATAGGGAGCATGCACCGACAAAGCGATTCCATTGTCCTTCGCCAGCTCACCCAGGCGGCGGGCTTCGGTTTCCGAGAGCGTGAACTCTTTTACGAACTGCACCTCGCACGCCGCGAAGCCGGAACTCACCAGGTAGTCAACCGACGCCGGTAGATCCTTAGGATCCCTTAGCCCCGCCACCCCGTACCGCAGCTGCCGCACGGCTCTAGGATCGCGCTACTTCGACGGCGCCCGAGGTCCGTCTACTAGACTTTAGACACGGAGTCATAGACCGCACTGTAACTGAGGAGCTGGCAGATGGAGCATTCAGCGAGTAACGGTTCGCAGCGAGGGGGATTTTCTCTACTGAGCATCCTGACCGGCTTGGTCGTAGCCGTGGGGGCAACGGCTTTATTCGGCTGGATCACCTGGTTCGGCCTCGACTACCAAAGCCACGACATCCGCTCGGTAGTCCGGGGTGAAAGCACCTGGGCGAGCATCGGTGCCGCAGCGTCGCTGACCATAGGGCTGTTCCTGTCCTTTCTGTGGGGAGGTTACGCGGCAGGACGCATGGGGGTCAGAGCCGGAGCCGGCAACGGGCTGGGCATTGCGCTCCTAACCGTCTTTGCGATCGGGGGCGCCGGTGCGTACCTGATAACCGTGCGCGGGCTGGACCAGATCACCTTACAGGCGGGCATCGGCACAATCCCGCTCGACTTCAACTTAACTCCCATGGGGGTCGCAGCGACCGCGGTGATGGTGGTAGCTGTCTTCGTAGCTGCAGTATGGGGAGGCGTTCTGGGCGCCCGGTGGCACGCCAGACAACAAGACCACATCCCGGCCGGCCGGCCACGTCACACCACCGATTCGTTCACCGACCTCAAGCCCGCTGCCCCGCCGGCAAGATAGGGCGAGAGTCCTTTAAAACACTAAAAAGGAGCGCCCCCTTTAAAGAGGCGCTCCTCTCTTTTTTTAACCCGGCCGCGATCACTCGGGCAGCGTCGCCTCGAGCTCAACCGGAATCTCGTCCCGAACCTTCAAAGCGCCCATCATGGCCGAGAAGGGTTTGATACCCCACTTGGACTGAACGACAGTGAAATTAGCGGCCACTTTTCCATCGGACTCCGACAGCTTTACCTGCACGGGATTCGTCTTGCCCATGATCTGTAGATCCCCGGTTACCGTGGCTGCGTTATCGCCTTGCGGCTGCACAGCGGTCGACTTGAAGGTGATGTCGTGCTCGGTAACCACTTTCTCGGTGGCGTTCTTCTTGATGTCGGCCTTGTCTCCCTCGGATAGCGGCTTAACGCCGCCCACCCCTTCAACCACGGAGAAGGAGCCCATGTCTGCAGTCGCCTCGA
>JAHWKV010000345.1 GCA_019347725.1 Actinomycetota bacterium | reverse complement strand
CCGGGGCGGGCGTTCGTTGACGCTACGGCCGGACATGACGGCCCCGGTTGTGCGGGCGGTTCTGCAGCACGGATTGGATGATGCGTTGGGCAAGCCGGTTAAGCTCTACTACGTATCTGCGATCTTTAGGCAGGAGCGGCCCCAGGCGGGGCGGCAGCGTCAGTTCACCCAGGTTGGCGTCGAGGCGGTGGGTTCGCCGGGACCCGAGATCGATGCCGAGGTCATCGCGCTGGCTACGCAGGTTTACCGCGCGGTGGGCCTGGAAGTGTCTCTGGCCGTCAACAGCATCGGCCATCCCGGGTGCCGGTCCGACTACATCCCGCGCCTACAGGAGTATCTACGCTCCGTTGCCGAAGAGCTCTGTGCCGACTGCCGGCGCAAGATCGAGTCGAACCCGCTGAGGACCTTCGACTGCAAAGTCGAGCACGACCGCGAGCTCCTGCAGCAGGCGCCGCTGATCGTCGACCAGCTGTGTTCTCAGTGCGAGGATCACTATCACGGCGTGAAGCAGTTGCTGGAATCCTGGGGTATCGACTACGCCGAGGACCCGCGTCTGGTTAGAGGCCTGGATTACTACACCCGGACCGCTTTCGAGTTCACGGCTGTGGGGCTGGGATCCCAAAACGCCGTGGGCGGCGGAGGCCGGTACGATGGGTTGGCGGAGTCGCTCGGCGGCCCCTCGTTGCCCGGGCTCGGATTCGGGCTCGGTGTTGAGCGCATCGCCTTGGCGCTGGAGGCCAAGGGGGTCGAGATAGACCCGTCGCTGGACGTCTTCATCGTCACGACGGGGGACCAGGCGCGGTCCACGGCGCACGCCACCGCTGCCGGGCTCAGGCAGCAGGGCTACTCGGTTGATTTGGACTTTGCCGGCCGGGGCATGAAGGGGCAGTTCAAGGTGGCCAATCGCCTGGGATCGAAATGGGTGGTGGTCATCGGACCGCAAGAACTCGAGTCGGGGAATTTTACTTTGAAAAATATGGTGACGGGTGAGCAGGACGAGGTGGAGCCGGAACGGATGGCCGACCATTTGGCGAGGCAGGCGTGAGAACGCACTGGTGCGCAGAACTACGCAGCGAACACGTCGGTACGCGGGTCGAGCTGGCCGGGTGGGTACACCGTCGCCGCGATCACGGCGGGGTTATCTTCCTGGACCTGCGGGACCGGGAGGGCCTGGCCCAGGTGGTAGTTCACCCTGAGGAGCAGCCCAAGGCCTACGAGGTGGCCGACGCCGTGCGCGGTGAGTACGTGGTGGCGGTAAGCGGGCTGGTCCGCCCCCGCCTGGCAGGAGCGGAGAACCCCAACCTTCCAACCGGTGCGGTGGAGGTGGCGGCCGACGCCATCGAGATCATCAACAAGGCTAAGACCCCGCCCTTTCAGATTGAGGATCGCGTTGAGGTCAAAGAGGAGATACGGCTCAAGTACCGGTATTTGGACCTTCGGCGCCCGGAGATGCTGGCGGGGCTGCGTATGCGCCACGAGGCGATAAAGGCGATCCGCGATTTCTTCGACTCCGAGGAGTTCATCGAGGTAGAGACGCCGATGCTCAACAAGAGCACTCCGGAAGGCGCCCGTGACTACCTCGTGCCCTCTCGCCTGCAGCCCGGCAACTTCTTTGCTCTACAGCAGTCTCCGCAGCTGTTCAAGCAGCTGCTGATGGTGGCCGGGCTCGACCGGTACTACCAGATCGTCAGGTGCTTCAGGGACGAGGACCCGCGAGCCGACCGCCAGCCGGATTTCACTCAGCTGGACATGGAGGTGTCCTTTGCGGACGAGCTCGTGGTGCGGGGCTTCACCGAACGGATGTTTGCGGCCGTGATGCGCAAGACGCTGGGCGTGGAGGTAGAGCTGCCGTTTCCGACGCTTAGCTACGCGGACGCGTTGGACTTGTACGGCTCCGACAAGCCGGACCTCCGGTTCGGTCTGCAGATGGTCGATTTGACCAAGGTCTTCTCCGGGACCGGGGTCAAGATGTTCAACGCTGCGCTTGACGCCGGCGGGGCCGTCAAGGGTTTGAGGG
>JAHWKV010000344.1 GCA_019347725.1 Actinomycetota bacterium | reverse complement strand
CGGCGTCGTATCCAGGGCGTCTCCTGGGCGTCGAGCGCAAGGCGCGAGGAGCGCGACGCGGTCACCCCAGGAGACCGCTACCTAAGCCGCCGCATCTACTAACCCGTAGCGCTTGCGGATGCGGCTGGTCAGGGCGCCGAAGATCAGCAGATCCACCAGGATTCCTATAAGCAAAATCACAATCATCGTCGACAGCAGCGCCTCAGCGTCACCCGTGACACGGGCGAACTGCAACCGGACTCCGATCGGACGCGGTACGCCGATGTTCGCCAAAAGCTCGGCGGCCATCAGGCTGCGCCAGGAAAACGCCCAGGCCTGCTTCAGCCCTCCTATGAACGACGGCAGGGCTGCGGGCAGGACGACGTGCCGGTACGAGGACAGTCCTCGGGCGCCAAGCACCTTCCCCGCCCTTAAAAGCACCGGCGGGACATGGTCGACGCCGGTGATCAACCCGTTGGCGACCGAGGGCGCCGCGCCGAGGACAACCACGAACAAAAGCGCCCCCTCACTTAGCGAAAACAGCAGTACTGCCAGCGGAAACCACGCTATGGAGGGCATCGTCTGGAGCCCCGTGATCATTGAACCTATGGCTCGCCGCAGAAACTTGGACTGCGACACGGCCAAGCCCAGCGCGCCGCCGATCAGCAGGGAGAGGCCGTAGCCCGTCATCGCCCGGCGCAGCGTCACGCGGGCTGCGCCTAGAATCTCACAGCTGGCCAAGTCCTCGAACAGCCGCCCGAACACCGCCTTCGGGCCCGGGAGCGCGTATTCGGGCCGCCACCCCGACCACACCACCAGCTGCCACGCCAGCAGCGCGGCCGCGATAGCCACCAGAGGAGGCCAGGTCTTCGACCACGCCCGGCGAAGTGAGCCGGCGCCGGTCTGCACCGCCGACTGGAGGGCATCCAGCCCCGCCAGATCCGACTCGAGATCGTTGGTGTTCTTAGCCATGGCTGCGCACCTCCATGCGCAGCCGATCGATGATGGTTCGTGCTAGCTCCCCCACCGCGATGGACTCCGTCCGCCTCGGGTGATCGATCTTCACGTCGAACTCCGCTTTGATGCGACCGGGACGACTCGACAGCAATACGACCCGGTCGCCCAGCCTCACCGCCTCTCGAACGTTGTGGGTCACAAACACCACGGTCAATCCGGTGTTACGCCATAAGGCCTCGAGCTCCTCGTGCAACAGATCTCGGGTCATTGCATCCAAAGCGCCGAAGGGCTCGTCCATTAAAAGTATCTCCGCCTGTTGCGCCAGTGCGCGGGCCAGGGCAACCCGCTGCCGCATGCCGCCCGACAGGTCGTGAGGAAGACGCCTTCGGAAATCCTGCAAATGCACCATCTCCAGCAGCGCCTGCAAGGTGTCCTTGCGCAGGCTCTTGTGCAAGCCACGGAGCTTCAGCGCCAGCTCGATGTTCTTCTCCACGGTCAGCCACGGGAAGAGCGCCCCCTCCTGAAACATCAGCGTCGGGCGTCCCCCAAGCACCTCAACCGTCCCCGTAGTGGGCTTGTCCAGTCCGGCAACCATGTTCAATAACGTCGACTTACCGCACCCGGACGCGCCGACCAGACACAAAAACTCCCCCATGCCGACATCCAAGGACACGTCTTCCACAGCCCTCACGGCATGCTTGCCGGTTCCGTAGACCTTGGACACACCCACCAAGGACACCGCCGTGCCGGGCTTGTGCGTCAGAGGTGACCCGGATGGCGCGGCCTTCTGACGCCTCACGGCGCGACCTTGATGGCATGGGCACCGTTGGCGAGCCGTCGGGCGTTCAGGTAACCAAGGTCCAGTGCGTCGGCGACATCGAGCATCTCGCTGAGGCTGCGGTCGATGAGGGGGATCTTGGTGTTGAGGACCCCGGCGAGGGCGCTGCCGCCGTCCGATCCATTCAGGCTGCGCAGGTAGTCGATCAGCACCCGCAGGCCTGCGAGGATGTCTTCGAAGCTCAGGTTCTGGAAGCGGGCGAGGATAGCCCCGAAGTCGGTGCCACCGAAGATGATCGGGGCGCGTATCCC
>JAHWKV010000343.1 GCA_019347725.1 Actinomycetota bacterium | reverse complement strand
TGGTCAGGTACAGGATCGTCTCGGTTATGTTGTCCGGCTGAGACGGGCAGCCTGGAATACAGATAATCGGTACATCGTTGCGGGACCGGAAGTTCCATCCCAGATAGTCGAGCAGCCCCATGGCGCCGGTCGGGTTGTTCCTCATGGCCGGCACGCCGCCGTAGGTGGCGCAGGTTCCCACCGCCACCACGGCCGCCGCCTTGGGGGCGAGACGATCAAGCCACTCCACAGTCGTGATCGGCTCACCGGTTAGCGAATTCGTGCCCAGCGCGGCCCAGCATCCGTCGCCGCTGATTTCCTCGTTGGGAACGGAGCCCTCGAGAACCAACACGAACGGATCGAGCTTGCCCTCCTCGGCGTCGTACCAAGCCTGTAGAAACTCGGAACCGTTGTCGTACGCCAGTAACGGATGGTGGAGCACCAAACTCGGCATGCCCGGGATGATCCCTTTGACCAGGTCCTCCAAGCTGGGGCTGGTGGCAGAGGTCATCGACACCGAGTCACCGTCACAGCTGAGCCCGGTGCTCATCCACAACGCATGCACCAGAGGGAGACTGGTGCCCACGGCGGCTAGCTGTCTCCTGGGGGCTGCGAGGCCTCCGCGTAATCTGACGACTGCAGCTCGGCCAGCAGGTCCCGGGCCTCGGACAGGGAGGAGGCGATAATTTTTCTTGCCACCTCGAGCAGCTCGTAGATTTGCGGGTCGGCCACAGAGTAAAACACCGAGGAACCCTCCTTGCGGGTCCGCACGAGACCGGCTCGGCGCAAATCGTTCAGTTGTTTGGAAAGGTGGGACTGCTCCAGATCCATCGCCGCGACCAGTTCGCCGACCGCCCTTTCCCGGTCGTGCAATAACTCCAGAACCCGAATTCGCGAGGGATGAGACAACAGTTTGAAGAATTCGGCCCTAGCTTGATAGACAGGTAGCGTCAGTGCGCGCCTCCAGACCCACGCCGGCCCACGGACGATTCGGCGTTATCGTATAACAGAGCACCTTTCAAAATGAAACTTCTCCCGGCCGATGCATCGACGGCCGGGCCTCGTCAGTAACCCCGGCTCACGCCCGACTACCTCGATACCTTGACGCCTTCGACGGAACGTTGGATGCATTGGTTTGCCGAGGTATTGGTAAGCTCGATGAGCTAAAGGAAGGGTCGCAGTGTCTAAGATCAGGTGGCCTATAGCGGTTGTTGCCGGCCTGCTCGCCTTCGGCGTGGTGATGATGGTCTGGCTGGCGAACCTGTCGCTGCCCGAACTGTCCCCTCCGGCCGAATCTTCGCAGTTGCTTGCCGCCGACGGTCAGGTCATCGCCAGCCTCCACGGAGAACAAAACCGCCGCGTGGTGCCACTGGAGCAGGTCTCTCCAAATCTTGTTAACGCCGTGATCGCCGCCGAAGACCGCAATTTTTTCGACCACAGCGGCTACAGCCTGCGCGGCATCGTGCGGGCCGCCCGCGCCAACTGGCGGGGCGGAGAGATAGTCCAGGGCGGTTCCACCATTACCCAGCAATATGTCCGCAACGCTTTTCCCGGCGTCGGCACCCAGCGCACTTTCGCACGCAAGCTGAAGGAAACTTTCTGGGCCAGTCAACTGGAACGGCGAATGTCGAAGGAGGAGATACTCCAGCGTTATCTAAATGCCGTCTACTTCGGCCGGGGCGCCTACGGGGCCGAGGCCGCGGCCAGAACTTACTTCAAGGTCTCCGCGGACGACCTAAGCGTAGGCCAAGCCGCCTACCTGGCCGGCATCATGCCCGCGCCCCAGCGTCACCAAATCGACCGGCACCCGCAAAAGGCGGTTGATGCTCGCAACCTCGTTATAGGCAAGATGGAGGATGTCGGGCTCATCGACGGGGACTCCGCCGACCGCGCTCGCAAAGAGGATCTCGCCACCCAGTTCAGGCCGGGTCAGACCATCGAGGTTGATTCTTCCCGCGCCGGCTACTTTGTCGAGCACGTGCGCCGCCTGCTCAAAAGCGACTTCGGCTTAACCGACGATCAAATACTGCGCGGAGGCCTGGACATAC
>JAHWKV010000342.1 GCA_019347725.1 Actinomycetota bacterium | reverse complement strand
GGACATTGCGGGCAGGCGTGGAGCAACCACCCATCAGGTGGCGCTCGCCTTCCTGACCAGAACAGCCGGGGTTTTCACTATCCCTAAGGCTTCCCGAGTGGAACATGTCGAGCAAAACGCTGCAGCGGGGGACCTGCAACTGAGCGAGGCAGAGCTAGCGCGGATCGACCGGGCGTTTCCGGCCCCCTAACGTCCATTTAGGTACTTATTTGCAGAATTGTTAGATGTGTCTAAACTAGCATTTAGGTTAATCTCAAACAGCGCCGCGGCAAATCAACGGCACGACAAATCAACGGCACGACAAATCAAAGACACGACAAATCAAAGGCATGACAAGTCAAACGGGGGTGGTCGAATAACTGTGCGCCGATCGATTACGGCAACGGCGTCCATAATCGCCTTGCTGCTTTCCGCCTGCGGTCAGGTCGAGGGTGCCTTCAGCGGGCCGGATGGAGAGGTCAAGGCGGTGGCGACCACCGGGATGATCGGCGATGCCGTAAGCAACGTTGGGGGCGATTTGGTCGACGTTCAGACCTTGATGGGCCCCGGCGTGGACCCGCATCTGTACAAGGCCAGCGCCGGAGACGTAGGTCGCATCAACGAGGCCGACATCGTCTTCTATAACGGGCTACACCTGGAGGCCGCCATGGCCGAGGTTCTGGAGGAGACCGAGACGGTCACCACCGTGGCGGTGGCCGACGTCATAGACGACGATCTGCTGCTGCGCCCTCCAGAGTTCGAAGGACAGTTTGACCCGCACGTGTGGTTCGACGTTTCTTTATGGGCAACCGCCGTCCGCTCCGTCGGGGATGCCCTCAGGAGATTGGATCCATCGCACGTCCACGTGTACGACGCGAACGAAGCCGCTTATCTCGATGAGCTCGCCGAGCTCGACGTTTACGTGCGCGAGCGCGCGGCACTCGTGCCGGAAGAACGGAGGGTTCTTATAACGGCGCACGACGCCTTCAACTATTTCGGCGAGGCTTATGGGGTCGACGTACGGGGGCTGATCGGCATCAGCACCGCCTCCGAGGCGGGCACGCGCGACATTCGTGACCTGGCCGAGTTCATAGCCGAGCGGCAGATACCGGCGATTTTCGTGGAGTCGTCGGTACCGGCTCGAGCCATCGAGGCGGTTCAGGCGGCAGTGAGGGCCAACGGCGCCGAAGTGGGCATCGGAGGAGAGCTGTTCTCCGACGCCATGGGGGACAAGGGGACCGAGGAAGGGACCTACGTCGGTATGGTGCGGCACAACGTGGACGTAATTGCCGACGCGCTGGGGGCCGGCGAAGATGGCCGATGAACTGGCCATTCAGGTCGAGGACCTGACGGTAGCCTACGACGAGGCGGCCGTACTGTGGGATGTCGATGTGGAGGTCCCAAAAGGGGCGCTCATGGCAATAGTGGGGCCCAACGGCGCGGGAAAGACCACCCTCATCCGGTCCATCCTTGGGTTGACCAAGCCGGCTGCCGGCCGGATCAGCATAGACGGTCGGCCCTCGTCCGAGGCCAAACGCCTGTTGGGCTACGTACCGCAACGGGGGACCGTGGACTGGGACTTTCCTACGACGGTGCTCGATGTGGTCATCATGGGCCGCTACGGCGCCCTGGGTTGGCTGAGGCGACCCGGCAAGAGGGAGCGGGACCTGGCACTCGAGGCTCTGGGCAAGGTGGGTATGCAGGACTTCGGGTCCCGTCATATCAGCGAGCTGTCCGGAGGCCAGCAGCAGCGGGTGTTTCTGGCCCGAGCGCTGGTACAGGACTCGACTGTGTATCTGATGGATGAGCCGTTCCAGGGCGTGGACGCGGCCACGGAGAAGGCGATCGTTGAGCTTCTGCGAGGATTCAAGGCTCAGGGCAAAACGGTGGTGTGCGTGCACCATGACCTGCAGACGGTTGAGGAATATTTCGACCAGGTGCTGCTGCTCAATGTCCGGCGTATCGACTCCGGCCCCGTCTCGGAGGTTTTCCACCCCGACAATTTGCGACTCACCTACGGTGGCCGTCTGGCCTTTTCCCGGCGGGAGCCTATGCGCGTTCCCGATTGATGG
>JAHWKV010000341.1 GCA_019347725.1 Actinomycetota bacterium | reverse complement strand
CTATCAGGCGGCAGATGTATGCCTGGTTCCCTCTTACACCGAGTCCTTCGGGCTGGTCGCGCTGGAGGCTCAGGCCTCGGGAGTGCCGGTGGTTGCCTCCTCGGTGGGAGGGCTGCGCTCCATAGTCCGGCACGGCCAGACCGGGTTTTTGGTGCGTCCCGGCGCCGCGGAGTCCTTTGCCGAGCGGTCTTACCGGCTTCTCAGCGACGCCGCTCTGGCCACGAGCATGGGCCGCTTGGCGGTGTGCTCCTCCGGTGATTTTGCGTGGGATAGATCCGCTTCGGAACTGCACGAGCTGTACGCCGCAGGGGTGCGCAGCACGGATTGTTCGCCCGAAGAACTGGCGCCAGGCAGGAGCGGGAAGAAACCTTTTAGAGCGGGAACAAATGTAGCCGGTCGGCCTTGACCGACCTCGCGCAGGATCGATACATTTCGTGACGCCGCAGCATAAAAAGTGCTTCTGGCAGCGAGCGAATCGTCAGTAGCCGGGCGTTCCTGGCCCCAAGCTCGCACCGGGTCTTCGGTCCCGATGTGAGCGAAGGGTGAGATGGCCCGGGAACACGCTTCGTGGCTGAAATGGACACTTAATTGCAGGTGGTAGGTAGGGCCCAAGATGCCGGAAGGTAGGGCGGAAGCTGTGTTCGGGGAAGTGCGCAGCCAAGCTTGATCCAAAGGTATCTTGGGCCCTTTTCTTTAGCGACCGTCATGGGGCCCAGCCTTGCCCCAGGGCGGTCGCCGCTCCCTGGGGCAATGGCGCGGCCCCAGTGACCACCTGACCGCCGAAACTACGTTCCTTACCTAAGGCCCCCTTCTTCCCATCACAAGAATGCTCACCCGGGACCGGCCGCTGGAGGGGATGCAAAGGCGGTAGGTTCCGGCGAGATGCACTCCTTACGTAGGCCACCTGCTTCCACCAGAGAAATGCTCACCCGAGACTGGTCGCTGGAGGGGGCGCAAAGGCGGTAGGTTCCGGCGGGAGCGAGGAGCATTAGATTCTGACGATAAGGACGTGGCTACGTAAGGGGGAGGATCCGATAAGCGACGAGCGGGTCGCCGGTGCCTGCAGCCGTCACCAGAACGGGCAAAACCAAGGCCCTGCAAAACGGGGCCTGGCGTGAGCGTTGTGTCGTGGCTCACCTCTATACTTCTTGGCTATGGAAGGAATCGGTTCTGTCGCTGTTATCGGTGTCGGAAAGATGGGCGAGATCATGGCCGCGGGAATGGTCCGGGCCGGCCTGGCCGCCCGAGACATCCGGGTGTCCGACGTCAACCATCAGCAGGCCAGCCGGGTTGCGCAAACCCACGGCCTGACCTTGTGTGAGACCAACCTGCAGGCAATCGAGGGTGCGCGGGTCGTACTCCTGGCGGTAAAGCCTCAGGTGGTCCCCAAGGTGCTGGGGGACCTGGGCTCGGCACTGGATGAATCTCATCTAGTCGTCTCGATCGCCGCTGGCGTGAACACCACCTCCCTCGAGGCAGCTTTGGCGAAGTCCGCGATGGTGATCCGGGCGATGCCCAACGTAGCCGCGCAGGTCGGGCGGGGCGTGACCGCTATTTCTCCCGGCACGCGGGCAGGCGATGCGCAGATGGCCCAGGCCGAGCAGCTGCTGTCCGGGGTGGGGGAGGTGATTCGGGTCGAGGAGTCTTACATGGATGCGGTGACCGCCGTATCCGGCTCCGGACCGGCGTATTTTGCTCTCGTCGCCGAGGCCATGACCGATGCCGCAGTTACCGCAGGCCTTCCTCGTGCGACGGCCGGGGAGCTCGTGGCACAGACGATGGTGGGCGCGGCTCATATGTTGAGCGACGGTCATATGACGCCGGGAGAGTTGCGCGAGGCGGTCATGTCGCCGGCCGGCACCACCGCCATGAGTTTGCGGGAGTTGGAGAGAGGGGCCGTTCGTGCGGCCATCCTCAACGCCGTGCAGGCGGCCATGGAGGAGGAAGCCCGCTTGCGCGCGGAAGCGATGGTGCTCCAGGCATCGGGTGCGATCATCGAGGAAGCGGGCATCCGTCCGCTGATCACGGTCAAGCAGGGCGATATTGTCCGCGAGGTCACCGAAA
>JAHWKV010000340.1 GCA_019347725.1 Actinomycetota bacterium | reverse complement strand
TCTGATCGCAGGCGCGACAGCAGTGGTCTTGCTGCTGGTGGTGCTGTTTATAATTTGGCGCAGGCGCAAGAAGCGAAGTTCGGCAGAAGACGCCTAGTCGAAGTCGAAGACCACCGGAGGGCCGCTGTCGCTCTCGGCTATCTGTGACTCGATCCTGATGAGCTCCGCTCGAACCCTTTGACCGTACGCGTCGACGCCCAGGCTGCCGCCCGATTCCATGCCCAGCTCCACGTGGTGCTGGGCTTTTGGGAAGTCCTCCTGCTTGCGGAAGTCGTCGGCCAGGTTCATGTGCAAAGAGGGAAGAAACTTCTCGACCGCGGCAACAGTCGGGTCCGTACCCCCTTCAATTGCCGCGTCGGCAATCTGGAGAGACTCCAGGTCCCACGCCAGCTCTTCCTCCGGATCATGCTGTGTGTCGGCTATAAAGTGCGCCAGCACGCAACGTTGATAGGCGTACCCGTCGCTTTTCAGTTCGTCCCACAACGTGGCTAACTGGTGCCGAGCCTCGGCCCGGTCCCCTCGGCAGTACAATCGGAACGACTCCCGGATCCGCTGCAGCGTCTCGTCCAGCTGGTCCTCCTTTTCCTCCCGACCTAATAGATCCCTGGCTTCGTCCTAGATTTCGGTCAAGGCTTCCTTGACCGCCCGGGCCACCCGCGAACCTTCGGCTTGCGCGCCCACCCTGTCCCGCACCGACTTGATCACAGGTCCCATGGCCTTGAGTCCGGTGTTGCCGCTAAGGCGCGCCCGGTCGATCTCCTCGGCGATGATCGCTCCCAGCGCCTCGGCATCCAGCTGAGCCGGCAGATACGGGGTCAGAATTTCTGCCTCGGCCCGCTCTCGAGCGGCCAGCTCGTCCCGGCCGGCGCTCGCGTAGATATCGGCGGCCTCGTGGCGCTTTTTCAGCTCGGAGCGGATGACGTCGATTACCTGCTCCTCATCGAGGGTCGACTGCTGCTTACCCGACGCCTCCTGCTTGCTGATGGAGGTGAGCACGCTGCGCAGGGTCGCCTTGGTCACCTCATCCTTGGCGCGCATGGCCGCGGTCAGGTCTTGGCGAATGCGGTCTTTAAGAGCTGTCAGTGGTTTGCCTCCGTAGAAGAGCGATCCGGATACACCAGAGTACCGCCGCCACGGTGGATACGACGAGGGCCCGCCCCCCTCAGCGCCACAGGGGGGACGAGCCGGTGTCGACCAGATTCCATTTGCCGTCGGGATGAAGGGCACCGTCGTAGTAGTAGACGGTCGCCGGCAGCAGCGGCCAACCGTCGCTTAGCCGGCGAAACCGCTTTCGGGCGGCGTCTTGCAGGGTCCGCGGTTGCGTTCCCCACTCCCGGTAGGCGAGTCCGGCGATGTAGGCCAGCGCGTGGTGCCCCATAAAGCTGTCGTAGGTGAGACTGAAGACCTGCTCGCGGGCGTGGAGTATGTCCCGGCCGATCACGTTCACCGGCGGAAGCGGCGTGTCCAGGCCCAGCTCTTGGCGGATCGAGTGATCCACGTACACCGCGCAGTCCCGATAGCCGATAGCCGTGACGTCGTTGTCGAGTGAGAAGTGGAACAGGGTGTTTTGACCGTGCAACTCCAAGGCGCAGCCGGTGCGAAGCACACTATCCACCCACAGGCTGATCATCGGTTCCACGATGCGTTGCGTTAGGTAATCTACGGGCCTTTGGCCACTGGCCTCAACGAGTTGGGTAAGCAGAGGCGGGTCCTTGGCGGCGTACAGATCCCGCCCGTACAGGGCGAATAGCGGAACCGTGTAGCCGGGGGTGTCGCCCCTCGCGGCGGCGGTGTCGCGCACTACGTACCCCCAGGCGTGGCGCGGATCGGTCCCGAAGACCCCCGCTCCCACCTCCGGCAAATAATTGACGGCGATACGGGCTAGTTCGTCGGACACCCACAACTGCAGACCGACGATCGGCCGGCGCAACCGGCGCGTGAAACGAGATATTCGCTTGGGGTAGTGCAGCTTCAGAAAATGCGCAGGCACGGACACACCGTCGATCGCCTTCACAAACACGGTGCGGGCATTGGCGGATGGGACGACCTCTATGTCGGGTCCGCTCCGGCAA
>JAHWKV010000033.1 GCA_019347725.1 Actinomycetota bacterium | reverse complement strand
CGCGGCTGGACCCGCGCTCGAGCGTTGAGGCGCGCTCTTCCCACGGAGGCACCGCATCGTCACGGGTGGCCGAGCAGGTCCGGCGACTTGAGGGGCTCATGTCCGAGCAAGCCGACTGGCTAAAGGCGCGCCGGGAGCACTAGACGGCCAGTGATCGACCCAAACCGGGAGCATCTGGCCCTGTACGGTTCCTTGATGGCGTGCGTAGATGGCCTCGGACGGCTCGGCGATACCAGCGCTCTGTTCTACGTGAGTCCGTGCACCATCCAGGGCCAGCTCGTCGACCTGGGCAGGTACCCGGGGTTGGTGGCCCAGGAGGGTCTGGTCGAGGCGGAACTGTACGAGGTCGCCGACCCCACGCTCTTCGAGGCGTTGGACCGGTTCGAGGGTTACCATCCGCACGACCCGCGGCCGTCACTTTATGTTCGGCGGCGCATCAAACTCCATGAGCCCGCGTGCGAAGCCTGGGTGTACGTCTACAACAAGCCCGCCGCCGGACTACGGGTCATCGAAAGCGGCAGCTGGCTCCAGCACTTGAGGGAAAGGCGGGACTAGACGGTCATTTCCAGGGCAGGCGGCGCCGAGATGCCGCGTGCTTGGGCCGGGGGCGGCTGCGGCGGCGGGCGCTGACGGCCATGGCGCACACGACCAGGCCGGCGAGGATCCACAGGGGGCCGTTCGCCGGTTCGGCTGCCCCCGCGTTGTCACTGCGCAGCTGGGCGGCTGCCGGCGCGGGGGGCTCTTCTGCAGGAGCGGCCGCAGCTTCCGGTGAGGGTGATCCATCCGGGTTGGGTTCTTGCGTCTCTTGTTGCCTTGGCGATGCCGTAGCCTGCCGGGCCTTAGGCTCGGAGGAGGTCGCCGCGGAAGAAGAGGGTTTGCCCGTGCCGTTCGGCGACGGAGATGGTTCCGCAGCCGCGGGTTCTGTGGTTGTCGCCGGCACCTTGACGGGGTCGGCGGCAGGGCTTTCCGGCTCAATACCGGATTCGGATGGCTTGGGCTCGGCAGCGGCTGTCGACGGAGGCGGCGGATCGGAGCCGCCTGTGCATGTCATGCCGGTCGTCGACCCCCCTCCCGAAGCCTGCCCTGCACCACTGTTTTGAACGGGACCTGAAGGGCCTCCAAAGTGGGCAACCGCAAAGACCCACGGGACCCCGTTGTGGATCTCGCACGCCATCCCGAAGCCGACGTGAGTAAAGCCGGGGTGCACGATGTTGTTGCGGTGGACCTTGCTGTTCATCCACCAGCTGTGGATCTTCTCGGCGGCAAACGGCTCGGACCCTTCCCAGTAGGCAAGGTTCTCCGCTCTCCAGTTGAAGCCCGACCCCTTGGCCGGGTCACTGGAGTGGTACATGCGGGCCTCAGAGGCCAGGTGGTCGGCCCACCGCTGTGCAGTCGAGTCCAGGCTCCCGGACCGGCTTAGGCTGTTCATCTCCCGCGCCGAGCGCTCCCCGTTGGTGTACTGGAGCAGCTTTTGGGCGTTGGCCCCGGCGTTGGCCGGGACTGCCGCCCACGTTGCGGACGGGTTGGCCAAAGACAGCAGGAGGAAAGCCCCCAAGATCGGCGCCCACCGGCGACCGGGCCGCCCCAGGGGCGGCGTGGGTTTTAGGTTCACGGTGGGATTATCTCAGGGACCGCCCTTGCGCGGGTAGACGGATGCGTGCCGCCTCCCGTCGCACGACGTTTGTAGCAATGACGCCCGGTTAGGATCGAACCATGCCGCTGAACAACGACCGACTCGCGTCCGCTTTCGAGGAGCTTGCCGATCTGCTGCAGATAGCCGGCAGCGACCGGTTCCGAATTGTCGCCTATCGGAGGGTGGCCGAGGAGATGCGTGCGCTGGCCAAGGACGTGAGCTCTCTCGGCGACTCCGAGCTTGAAACGCTCAAAGGGGTCGGCAAGGCCACCGCCGCGAAGATTCGGGAGTTCTTGCAGACCGGCACCATGGCCAAGCTCGAGCAGGCCCGCTCGGAGGTGCCCGCCGGCATAAGGCAGCTGACCGCTCTGCAAGGAATCGGGCCCAAGACGGCCAGGCTCTTGCACGAGGAACTGGGCGTCGGCAGCGTGGAGGATCTCAAGAAGGCGGTGGATGAAGGCCGGCTTCGCACCCTGAAGGGAATGGGACAAAAGACCGAGCAGAACGTGGCAAGAGCGCTAAAGGCCTTCGCCGGCGGCCAGTCCAGGGTGCTGCTGGATGTGGCCACCTCTATTGCCGAAGGCATGATCGCGGCGCTGGCGGACTCGACGGCCGTGGACAGGGTCGAGCGCTGCGGGAGCCTGCGCCGGATGAAGGAGACCATAGGGGACATCGATCTGCTGGCTACCGGAGACGAGCCGCAGGCGATCATGGACCTATTCGTGGCCTTGCCGGGGGTCCAGGAGGTGGCTGCAAAAGGACGCACCAAATCGACGGTCGTGACCCGTCAGGGCGTGCGGGTGGACCTGCGGGTAGTGGCCGCAGACGAGTTCGGCGCGGCTCTGCAGTACTTTACCGGCTCGCAGGAGCACAACGTGCGGGTTCGGGAGATCGCCATCAAGCAGGGTTACAAGCTCTCCGAGTACGGCTTGTTCACGATCGAGGACAATCGTAAAGCCGCGGGGGCGGATGAGGAGGAGCTCTATCGCCTGCTGGGTATGCAGATGCCTCCACCGCCGATGCGGGAGAACCGGGGCGAGATTGAAGAAGCCCTGCAGGGCCGCCTGCAGCCTCTGGTGCAAGCACAAGACCTCAAAGGTGACCTGCACTCGCATACCACCTACTCCGACGGTGCCGGCACGGTGCGCGAGGTGGCCCTGGAGGCCTTGCGGCTCGGCCGGCGGTATCTGGCAATCACCGACCACTTTGACGCGTGGGTGAAGTCCCACAGCATCGACACGATTCGCCGGCAGGCCGAGGAGATAGCCCGGGTGAACGAGGAACTTGGCGGGCAGCTAACCATCTTGCAGGGAGTGGAGGCCGACATCCGACGCGACGGTACCCTGGCGCTGACCAACGACATCATCGACGCCTTGGACCTGGTGATCGTAAGCATCCATCAGCAGCACGGTCTCGGGCCTGAGGCCATGACCGAGAGAGTGGTAAGGGCGCTGCAGCACCCGGCGGTCAACGTCTTCGGCCATCCGACCGGCCGCCGTATCGGGTCTCGCCCGGCTGCGGAGTTCGACCTGGAGACGGTGTTCGGCGTAGCCAGGGAGAACAATGTGATTCTGGAGGTGAACTGCAGCGCGTCCCGGCTGGATCTCAAAGACGATCACCTGCGGCTGGCCCGTCAGATGGGCTGCCGGTTCTCGATCGCCACCGACTCGCACCACCCCAGACATCTCAGCCGGATCGATCTAGGGGTGGGCATGGCGCAGCGGGGATGGTTGACGCCCGACGAGGTGGTAAACACCCGGGAGGTGGACGAGTTGAAGAAGTTGCTGGCGGAGTAGCCGGTGCAGCGGCTTTCCAAAGAGTTCTACGACCGGCACCCGCTGGAGCTGGCCGAGCTGTTGCTGGGACGGACTCTGTACAGCCGGCGGCCGGATGGAACGGCTGCGGGCCGGATCGTCGAGGTCGAGGCGTACTGCGGTAAGCACGACCCGGCCAGCCATGCCTACCGCCGCAGGACCGACCGCAACGCGGTCATGTTCGGACCGCCCGGCCGTCTCTACGTCTATTTCACTTACGGCATGCATCACTGCGCAAACATAGTCGCCGATGAAGAAGGGTCGGCCGGCGCTGTGTTGCTGCGGGCGGTGGAACCGCTGGAGGGTTTGGAGCTTATGGCCAGGCGCCGTAGGACGGATAAGCCCGGGCTGCTGGCCAAGGGGCCCGGACGGTTGTCGCAGGCCTTTGGTCTGACCCTGGCCGACAACGGCGCCGACCTGTCAAATGGGGACGTGTGGGTAGGGCAGGAGCGCAGGACCGAGGCAGCCGTGGAGCGGTCGGTGCGCATCGGTATCAAGCCCGAGATGCAGCAGCTGTGGCGGTTCTATGAGCCCGGCCCCTGGGTTAGCGGACGCCGTCGTCCTATCGGTTAATCTTGCAGGCATGCCCACAGACATCTACTCAGAGCTCTCCTGGCGCGGGCTGGTCCACCAGGTTACCGACCCGGAGCTCGGCAAACTGCTCGCCGGCGAGGGATTCGTTGTTTACTGCGGCTTCGACCCCACGGCCGACAGCCTGCATGTCGGCGGCTTGATTCAGCTGCTGGGGCTCAGGCGCATGCAGCTCGCCGGCCACAAGCCGCTGGCTCTCATGGGGGGCGGTACCGGGTTGATCGGCGACCCAAGCGGGAGAGAGAGCGAGCGCACCTTGTTGCCGGCGGAGGTGCTGGAGGCCAACATCTCAAAGATATCCGCTCAGGTGGCCGACCTGGTCGACATAGGCCCCGGCGAAATGCAGGGACAGACGTTCAACAATGCCGCCTGGCTAAGACCGCTGCGGTTGACCGACTTTCTGCGGGACATCGGCAAGCACTTCAGCGTGAACGCCATGGTGGCACGAGACTCGGTGCGCAACCGTCTGGAAAGCCGGGAGCAGGGCATCTCGTTTACCGAGTTCACCTACATCCTTTTGCAGTCCTACGACTTCTTGCACCTTTACGACCACTACGGCTGCCGTCTGCAGATAGGCGGCAGCGACCAGTGGGGCAACATCACCTACGGCATCGAGCTGATCCGCAAGGTTCGCGGGGCGCAGGCGTACGGGTTGACCTCCCCGCTAATAGAAGGACTGGGCGGGGCCAAGATGGGCAAGAGCGTGGGCGGCAATGTGTGGCTGGACCCCGCCAAGACAAGCCCTTACCGCTTCTATCAGTACTGGATAAACGCCGCCGACGAGCACGTGGTGCGGATGCTCAAGTTCTTCACCTTCTTGGACCGGGACCGCATCGGTGAGCTGGAGCAAGCCGTGGCGGATCGCCCGGCGGAACGGGAAGCTCAACGCGCGCTGGCGCACGAGGTCACCGCGCTCGTCCACGGCGCGGAGGAGGCCCGCAAGGCGCAGCGGGCGTCGCAGGCCCTATTCGGGCGGCAGATCGCCGAGCTGGACGAGGCCACTTTGCTCGACGTACTTGCCGATGCGCCGTCCAGCGTTCACCCGCGGAGCTCTTTCGAGCAGGGCAAGGCGCTGGTCGATCTGCTGTTGGAGGCGGGCCTGGCTACCTCTAGGAGAAATGCTCGGGAGTTCATATCGGGCGGCGGCGTGTACCTGAACAACGCCAAGGAGCCGGACCTGGAACGCACCGTGGACTCCTCGGACCTGTTGCTGGGCCGCTACCTGGTGTTAAGGCGCGGAAAGAAGAACTACCACCTGATCGAGTGCCGGTAACGGATACAAATGTACCGGGGGAGGTAACCACGAGCACCTTCGACGACCTCAACCTCCAAGGGCTGCACCGGCGCCGCAGCGCCAAGTGGTCCAAGTACCCGTCCGACGTCATCCCGGCGTGGGTGGCGGAGATGGATTTTCGCCTGGCCGAGCCGGTGGAAAAGGCCTTGCAGGACGCCGTCAGCCGCAACGACCTCGGCTACCCGCCCTCTTCGGCCGATGTGGGATTCGGCGACATGGTGGCGGGGTGGGCCGAGCACTCCTACGGGTGGCGGGTGGATCCCGAATCCGTGGTGATCCTGCCCGACGTGGTGCGGGGCCTGGAGGTGGGCCTGAAGGCGCTCACCGATCCCGGCGACGGCGTGGTTATCCAGCCTCCCGTCTACCCGCCGTTTTTCATGGTTATCAACCACACCGGCAGGCGAGTGGTGGAAAATCCTCTGGTGCTGCGCAACGGCCGTTTCGAGGTGGATCTCGAAGGCCTGGACGATGCGCTGAGCCGGGCCCGCACGTTCATCCTGTGCAATCCGCACAATCCCACCGGCCGGTCCTTCAGCCGGCAGGAGCTCGAGGCGATGGCGGAGCTGGCCATTCGTCACGACGTGACCGTCATCTCCGACGAGGTGCACTCGCCGCTTACTATGCCGGGGATCGAGCATAACGTGTTCGTAAACCTGGGCGAAGAGGTGGCGGAGAAGACCATCACCGTGACCGCGGCTTCCAAGGCCTGGAACTTCGGCGGCTTGAAATGCGGATTGGCGGTTGCGGGCTCGCCGGGGATGCGTGAGCGGCAACAAGGCTTGGGACATCTGGATATCGGGGGGGCCAGCATCCTGGGTATCGCAGCAACGGAGGCCGCTTTTACTCAAGGGGGCTCGTGGATGGATAGAGTCGTTACCTATCTCGACGGGAATCGTCGTTTGCTGGCCGAGCTTCTGGGCAAGCATCTGCCCGAAATCCGCTACGTGATGCCCCAGGCCACCTATCTGGGATGGCTGGACTGCCGGGCCTTGGGTCTTGAGCCGGATCCGTACACCTTCTTCCTGGATCGTGCACGGGTTGCTTTCAGCCCCGGGCCGAGCTTCGGGACGCAAGGGGAGGGTTTTGTTCGCTTCAATTTCGGTACTTCTCGAGCAATCATCACCGAGATAGTGGAGCGCATGGCGGATGCTATGGGTGAGCGGCGCCCCAGCTTTTGAGTTAGATGCCGAGAAGCCTTAGTTGGGTGATCACCGAATCGACGGTGCCCAGTAACGGCGCCAGCAGCGAGAACGGAACCTCCAGCGGCGCCTGCTCGCCGGTGAACGGTTCGGTGCCCTCGGCGAGAACCACGTCCTTTAATCCCGTGTTGTCCCTCATGTAGTCCAGAGCCATGGTCAGGTCCACAGCGCCG
The DNA here is from genome assembly GCA_019347725.1 of Actinomycetota bacterium. Taxonomy (GTDB): domain Bacteria; phylum Actinomycetota; class CADDZG01; order JAHWKV01; family JAHWKV01; genus JAHWKV01. Next base: position 1,259 of record JAHWKV010000033.1, on the reverse strand, counting down.
TTGCTCAACGGTTCCGGCAGGAAGATCAGCGTGCTTAACACGCCGAAGGCTCGACCCTGGCCGTCGATCAACGCGCTGCCGGAGTCGCCGGGGATTCCAGGTGTCAGCGTGAAAACCGTGTGGCCCCAGCCCTGGGGAGACCGCTGCTTGTATATGCCCTCTCTCGGTTTGAGCTCTTCGATCCCCAGCGCGAGCTCCGAGCTTCCGTACCCCAGCATCGTGTCGCCGAAGGCTAAAGAGTCGGTCTGACCGGTGGGCCCGCCCCAGTGCGGCATGCTCGGGTTAACTCGTACATGATCGGCAGGATCGATCTTGACGAGAGCAAAATCGTTGTACGCGCAGGCTTCGGGGTGGTCTTCGCCGACCTGCTGCATGACGAGCCACGAATTGTAGGCGAGGGTGCCCGGCCGGCTGGCTCCCTCGATCATCACCGGCGTGCCGAGTGGGAGGGACTGCAGCGAGCAGCCATCGGGTTGGCCCGGCCCGGGAGTCTCGGTTCCCGAGCAGTGGGCGGCCTGGCCCAGGTAGACGTCGGTGGAGTCGTGAAAGACGAAGTTGGCCGTGCATTGCGCCCCTTCGGTCAGCATGACCGCTCCGGGTCCTATCGACGCTTCGCCGGCGGGGGTCCAGTTGGGCTGCGCGGCGATCGCGGGGGAGGTCCCGAGTACGACGGCAAGCGCAGTCACCAGCAGTAACAAGGCTGAGCGGAACATTCGGGAGCCTTCCTTCATGTGCAGTACAAGACCAAAGCGTACCCGAAAATGCTTGGTCGAACCGTTCAACTTCATTCGTTCCTAAACGAGATTTGCGGCGCTAGCCAACCACTGGGTTAGCCCGGCTACCTCCTCGGCATCGATCTGATGGCCTCCGGCGCTCCAATGCACCGTGAGCTTAGCGCGGGCCGCCTCAAGCATCTCGGCCAGCTCTTTGGTTTGCTGCACGGGCACGATGGGGTCATTCCTGCCCGCCGTCATCAATACGGCAGCACCGGCCAGGTCCGGTAGCGGCTGCGGACGCAGCGGGACCATCGCGTGTAGCAGGGCTGCCGCATCCAGAACGCCGGGGTGGAGGAGAAGAAGACTTGCAGCGATGTTGGCCCCGTTGGAGTAACCGAGGGCGCCAATGCGTTGCGGGTCCAGCTCGTAGTGGTTGATGGCCCGGCCCACAAATTCGGCCAGCTCATGGGTTCGCTCGATCAGATCCTGCTCGTCAAACACTCCCGGGGCGAGCCGGCGGAAGTAGCGCGGCATTCCGTCCTC
>JAHWKV010000339.1 GCA_019347725.1 Actinomycetota bacterium | reverse complement strand
CTCGGCTATCGCACTCACCTTCGGCACGTACGCCTTCCCGGAGCACGGCCGGTGGGCGGCCGCAGGCGTGGTACTGGCCCTCACCGGGGTCAACTACGCAGGCGTGCGTAAAACGGCCTGGGTAACCCGCGCACTCGTGGCTGTGGTCCTGGCTTGCCTCGGGGTGGTCGTCTCTGCGTTGCTGGCTGGGGGGACCGCCGCACCCCAGCGATTGGGCCCGGTATGGAGTGTTTCGCCGTGGGAAGTCCTTAGGGCCGCGGGACTGCTGTTTTTTGCTTTCGCCGGCTACGCGCGCATAGCGACTTTGGGCGAAGAAGTTACCGATCCGGCCCGGACCATCCCACGGGCGATCCCGGCGGCGCTGGGGATCACGTTGCTCGTGTACGCCGTGGTGGCCGGCTCTGCCTTGCTGGCGGCCGGTCCGCGGGTACTGGCCGAGGCCTCTGCGCCCCTGGACGCTGCGGTCCGGAAGGGGTCTTTCGCTTGGCTTTCAATTGCGGCCAGAGTCGTCGGCACCGTAGCGGCTCTTGGGGTGCTGCTATCGCTGCTTGCCGGCGTGAGCCGAACGTCCTTTGCCATGGCCTCGAACGGTCACCTCCCCCGCTGGCTGGAGGCAGTGCATCCGACTCGCCGCGTGCCTCATCATGCTGAGGTGGCTATCGGCGGAACCGTTGTCCTGGTGGTGTTGGTGCTCGACTTAAAAGGGGCGCTGGGGTTTAGCGCGTTCGTGTTGCTCGCTTACTACGCCATAGCCAATGCTTCGGCCTGGACCCTGTCCGCTGAGGAAAGACGGTGGCCGCGCTTTATCTCCGCGGCCGGGTTCTCGGGTTGCGTTCTGCTGGCGGTCGCTCTCCCTATGACGGTCGTCGCGACCGGCGCCGGGATCCTGGGACTGGGTGTTGCCGTCTGGGTGATACGGGGACGAATCTTTAAAGTTGACCTTTAGGTAGACGGTTCAACCGTAGCATCCTCTGGGGGTTCGGGGCGCCTGTAGCTCATCATCAGCAGGACAGTCGTGGCGCCGAACAAGGCCACGCCAAGCGGAACGTGAATGGCAACCTGCTCGGTGAAGCCGAAACCTATTTGAGCACCTTCAGCCAGCACCACCACCACGCTCAGCAGCGGGTAGGTCACAGAGAGCTCTTTGCGCCGCCACAGCACGCCCCCCAGGATCGCCTGGCCGATAGCCACCGGGTACAGCACCTGCGTTCCCAGCACCTGATGGATTTGCATGGCCGCATTGTCGCCGGCCATGAAGTTGCCGGCAAACACGCCCTGCAGCAGCAGCAGCGCAGCATGTAGACCTGCTATGGCTATTAGGGCTGTGCGCAGCTTGTTATTGCTTCGCTGCGGCTCGGTCGCCGCCTCTTCACCGGTTGCCATAGACGTCAGCATACGACCTCGAGCCCATTAGCGCGAAGGAGTTTCTTCCGACGGGGTCCAGCGGGTCTTGAGCTTACGGACCGCTCGCGCCTCGTCCAGACGGCGTACCGGCGTGGTGGCCGGCGCCTGGTGCAGCAACTCCGGATTGGTGGCCGCCTCCTCGGCTATCTGCAGGAAGGCTTCGGCCAGCTCGTCCAGGGTCTGCTTGGACTCGGTCTCGGTGGGCTCCACCATCATCGCCTCGGGAACCACCAGCGGAAAGTACACCGTCGGTGGGTGGAAATTGAGATCGATCAGGCGCTTGGCTATATCCATGGCCCGGATCCCGTGCTCCTTTTTGAACTTCTTGGCGGTCACGACGAACTCGTGCATGCAAAGGCCCGGGTAAGCCGTCGGATAAGCATCCTCCATCCGCTTGCGCAGGTAGTTCGCGTTCAACACCGCACGCTCGGATAGGTTGTGAAGACCCTGGGCGCCCAGCGCGACCACGTACGTATAGGCCCTTACCACCATTGAGAAGTTCCCGTAGAAGCCGTGGAGCTGACCGATCGAGTCCGGCATGTCCCATTCGAGCGTCCACGCGCCGTCCCGCCGCTCCAGGTGGGGACGGGGTAGGAAGCGCGCCAGCTTCTCGACCACGGCCACCGGGCCGGACCCCGGTCCGCCCCCGCCGTGGGGCGAGCTGAACGTCTTGTGCAGGTTGAA
>JAHWKV010000338.1 GCA_019347725.1 Actinomycetota bacterium | reverse complement strand
ACCTTGACCGGGTAACCGTCCCTCAGCCGTCGCTGCGTAGGGTCATGACCTGCTCGTCGTAGTCGATCTCCACATTTCCAAAGGCGGCGAGCACATCGGAGCCCAGCAAGCCCCTAAACTGCACCTCCCCCTCGGCTTGAGGCAGGTCCGCCGCCACTATGGTGCGGGGCTCCAGCTCCACATCGCCAACGCGCCACTGCTCGATCTTAACGGTCTCGCCCCTAAACTCCGACGCAACGCTGCGAGCCTGCGCGGACTGCCCGGTTTCCAGCTCAAGCTCCTCAACGATCTGCGCGTCGATGATCGAGCGGGAGGCCCCGGTATCCAACACGAACTGATAGGGACCCGAGTCTGCGATGTGGACAGGTACCAGCAACAGTCTGCCGCTGCCCCCGTCGTCGAATAGGTCGAGGCCCACCTCGCCGGAGCCGACTTCCTCAGGAGAATCCGTTACAGACCCGCCGCCGACGACAAAACCGCAGCCGGCCAGGGAGAGCGCAACGATCAGCAGGAGGCTCACCGACCGCGCGGTAAGCCTGCTGACGAGGCGCGGGGCTCGTTGGGATTCGGTTCGCATGGATGCTTGTTACCCGCTGCCGCGCCAGTCAACCGCCCTGTAAGGTAAGAGCATGCCTGAACTAAAGACTTCCTACCTCGTAGAGGCCGTGTATGTGAAGGACGCCGCCGAGAAGCGGGGGCCGTACCGTGAGAACCACCTGGAACGGCTGGGCAAGCTGGCGAACGAAGGAGTTCTGGTCGTAGCCGGAGCGCTCGCCGACCTCAGCGCTTCAGTATTCATTCTCGCGGTGGAAAGCGAAGATGCGGCCAAGGCCATAGTCGAGACCGACGCCTACTGGAAGGCCGGCGTGTGGAACGATTACTCGATCCGCAAAATGAATCGGGTAGTCTTCGACTAGCGCCCAAGCCTAACCTATGCCCAAAGCCACGGATCCTCCCCCCAAGTACGTAAGAGAAGATCTGGCCCGACTGCGCGCCAAGCTGGATGAGGAGATTCCGTCCAAACGGCTGGACGACAACCTGCTCATCGGCACCTGGAACATCCGGGCCTTCGGCGGACTAACCGACAAGTGGCGCGCCGGGGACGAGGATTCGCCCAAGCGCGATCTGGCCGCCTTGAACTGCATCGCCGCCATAGTCTCCCGCTTTGACGTCATGGCCCTGCAAGAGGTCCGTGGTGATCTAAGGGCCCTGCGGCACATGATGGACCTGCTCGGGGACCACTGGGGAATGATCCTCACCGACGTAACCGAGGGCAAAGCGGGAAACAACGAGCGGCTGGCCTTTGTGTTCGACACCCGCCGGGTCAAGCCTTCCGGCCTGGCCGCCGAGCTGGTGGTACCGCCCGAGTGGCTGGAGCGAGACGCCGCGGACACCTTGAGGGAACAGTTTGCCCGCACGCCGTATGCGGTGAGCTTCCTCGCTTCCGGCCAGACTTTTATTCTGGTCACGCTGCACGTTAAGTGGGGGAAGGCACCGAAGGACCGGCTCGGCGAGCTCAAGGGCATCGCCGAGTACATGGCCAAGTGGGCTCGGGACGTGCACTCATGGCATCACAACCTGATCGCCCTGGGCGACTTCAACATCGACCGCCGCGACGATCCCGCGTACCAAGCCTTTACCTCTACCGGACTGAAGCCGCCGCCCGCCCTCGACGATGCACCGCGGACCATCTTTGCCGGCGACAAGGGAAACTTCTACGACCAGATCGCGTGGTTCGGCGCCGGAGGGAAGGCTCCCGAGCTCACCCTGCGCTTCGACGGCAACGCCGGGTACTTCGACTTTGTCGGAACGGTGCTTAACCACCTCGACAAGACCGAGCTGTCGTGGCGCATCTCCGACCACTACCCGCTCTGGGCGGAGTTCTCAACCCGCACAGACGAACGCACGGCGTAAACCGGCCCTGCGCCGGGTAGGCTCCACTACATGACTTATACCGACCGGTACCGCTTGCCGCGCAACGCAATCCCCTCGCACTACGACATCACCTTGGAACCGGAGCTGGAATCCGGCACCTTCACCGGTTCGGTGGCCGTCCAGATAAGCCTTACGCAGGCAACCGACGAGATCCTTCTCAACGCCTTGGACTTTTCCATCGACGAGGCATGGCT
>JAHWKV010000337.1 GCA_019347725.1 Actinomycetota bacterium | reverse complement strand
CTCGACGAGTATCAGGACACCAACGTGGCCCAGCGCCGGATGTTGCAGGCGATGGCGCCGGAGGGGTCGAATGTGACGGCCGTGGGGGACGCCCGTCAGAACATCTTCCAATGGAGGGGCTCGACCCTGTTCAACCTGATCGATTTTCCCTCTAAGCACTTTCTGCGCGCAGGCGGAAAGCGCCACGATTACCTCTCGCTGGCCGATAACTTCCGCAGCGGCTCCCGAATCGTCGAGCTCGCCAACACCATCATCGACGTCGTTCCCGGCGACCGGCGCCCCGGTAGAGCCCAAAGCGCGGTGCCGGCCAACCTCGAGGGTTTCGTGGGTACAAAGCTGTTGGGGGATCAGCGCCGGGAGGCGCAATTCATAGCCGAGGAGATTCAGCAGCTTCATGGCCGGCCGGCGGCCGGTAAACGGCCGGAGGTTGATTGGAAGGACTGCGCTGTGCTGGTCAGACGCAAATCCCACATGTCCACCATCTACTCGACGTTGAGAGAGGCGGACGTGCCTGTAGAGGTGGTGGGCCTGGGAGGGCTGCTTCAGGTGCCGGAGGTGCTCGATACGGTGGCGTGGCTGCGCCTGGTGGCCGACCCGGGGCCCGGCAGTAACCGATGGCTGGCCCGCGTGCTGTTTGGTCCGCGCTTTAGGGTTCATTACCGGGACCTCGCCGTACTCGCCCGGTGGGCGGCGGCCCGCACCCGCGAGCTGTCCGACGCCAAGCGGGGCTCATCCGAAGACACCGACGGTGCGGCCGTTTTGGACGAAACGGCCTTCGAGCCGGACGAACAGGCCTTTGCGCTGGTGGAGGCTCTCGATCATCTGGACGAGATTGAGAACCTGGCGTCGGATGCACGCTACCGGCTCGAGAAGTTTCGCGGCGAGCTGGAGGAGTTGAGAGCCAGGTCGTCCCTGCCGCTGCTGGACCTGGTGCAGACCATCATCTCCAGGTGCGATATAGCCGAGGCGCTGCAGGCGAGCCCGCGCCAGGACGCCGGTGCATCGCTGGGCCACCTGCGCCAGTTCATGAACTTGGTGGCCAATTTCTCGCCGGTGATAGGTGAACCCTCGCTGGGGGAGTTTCTCGAGTATCTCGATGCCGCCGAGGAGGCCGACGACCCGATGGGTTTGCAGATTTCCTCCAGCGAGGACTCGGTCAAGCTAATGACGATCCATGCCGCCAAAGGGTTGGAGTTCGAGGTGGTGTTCGTCCCCGGAGTGGCGGCCAGCGAGAACGCCAAGGGCGACAGGGTCTACTCGATCTTCCCCGACGAGCGGGCCTCGAACCCGATGATCTCTTTTAGCCAGCTTCCGTACGGCGTGCGGGAGGATCGCCACCATCTGCCGGATCCTATGACCGTTGACTCCAGGGGCAACCCGGCTCTCAAGAAGAGGGCGCTGTTCGCCGAGGAGCTTAAAGCCCGGGCGGTGGAGGACGAGAGAAGACTGTTTTACGTCGCACTCACCCGGGCCAAGCAACGCCTGTACGTCACTGCGTCGTGGTGGTACGAGAGACAGCGGCGGCCACACGGTCCATCGGTATTCTTTGACGAAGTGGCCGCCCACTCCCAGGTGCAGGACTTAGGCGTTGCCGAACGGCCCGCAGTGAGCCCTTTGATGGAGGAGCTGGCCACCCGGGCGGTTTGGCCGCCCAAGGTGGCCGCACCGCGCGGTGTGGCGCCGGAGTTTCCGGATGGACCGGTGCGCGACCTCAAGCGGCTACTCGCCGGCGATATATCGGCCGATGATCTTCTGGGCCGTTTGCCGGGCCCGCAACGCAGCCGCGCACTACAGCTGCTGGACGAGCACCGCGCTGCATCCCGCGCTCTGAGCTCGGTGTCCGGGAAAGCCGCGCAGCAGCCGGTCGTTCGATCCGTCACTGCGAGCCAGGCCGTCATGATCGCGTCCGGCACGGCTCCGGCAAACGGCCTTACCCGCCCGCTGCCGCAGCGGCCATCGGAGGGCGCACTGCTGGGTACCGAGATCCATCGCTGGATCGAGGAGCAGACCCGCGGGATTACGGGTCTGGTGGACGAGGAGAGCTTGGATGAGCGGCTTACTGGCGTAGATCAGGCCGAACTGGCGGAGTTGAAGGATGCGTTCGTCCGGATGGGCTACCCGCAACGCGATC
>JAHWKV010000336.1 GCA_019347725.1 Actinomycetota bacterium | reverse complement strand
AGGTGGGCAGCCACGCTCGACATCTGCAGGCCCGCATCTGCGAGTCCCAGCCGGCGAGCGGGATCCCAGATGCGACGGTGCAGCGCCTCGAACAGCTGATCGAACTGCGACTCCGTTTCGAGCTGCGAGTCGCGCTGCGCGAGTGCGAGGAGGTGCAGTACCGACGAGACCGGGAGGACCTCGACGTCGTCCAGCCCCGCCGCGTGCAGCTTCTCCACATACTGGCTAAAGCTCAAGACTCCGGCTACACATTCAACCCCGGCCGCGCGCTCAGCCCGCGCGGGTCCCGACAGGTCGTCGGAGGCAACCACGTCAGCCGCGGCAAGTCGGCCGCCGCGCTTTAGTACCCGGGTGATCTCGGCAAACACGGTGGTCTTTTTCGCAAGACAGGTTTATAGAGCGGTTGGCCATCACCACATCGACGCACCCGGCCGGTACCGGGATCGACTCCATGTAGCCGAACAAGAACTCAACGTTGTGAAAGCCGCCTGCTCGCTGAGACGACTTGGCCAGGGCCAGCATCTGCTCGGTCATCTCCAAACCGAACACCTTGCCGCCTTCGCCAACGAGGCCTGCAGCCAGGAAGACGTCGATCCCTCCCCCGCAGCCCAGGTCCAACACCGTCTCGCCCAAAGCGAGCTCCGCCAAGGATGTCGGACTGCCGCATCCACTGCTTACCGCAACGCTGATGGAGGGGAGCACCTCCAGCTGTGCCGGTGGATAAAGCGCGGCTCCAAAACAGCCGCCGGCCGGCAACGTCTCGGTGTGGGCGTGGCCGGTGCTGCAACAGGACCCGTCGCCGCCTTCCTACCCACAGCACGCCCCGAGCACGGTCAGATGAGAGAACTCATTTTGGATCGCTTCCCGAGCGACCTGCGAGTACTTCCGCCTGAGTTGCTCAATCAACACCAAATCCATGTAGCCTCCCTGCAGAGCCCGAGCATCGGTAGCTTCAGGGTAGTGGCACCGTCGCTTTTGGGCACCGAAATCAAAGATTTATTCCGTTGGGCAGTTGCCCGAATCGCAAAAGACCGCGTAAGTATTGGATAATAGGTATGTAGAAGTAAGGGGGAAAATATGGACTCGTACAACATCACTGGACTAGGAATCGTATTCGGACTACTTACGCTGGTCCTGGGAATTACGTTGGCCTTCATCGGAGGCTAGTAGCCTCTCTTTAAAAGACCGCGGCACAGTACCGGGCGACCAGCGCCATTCGTGGCCAGCTGGCGTCCGCTTGTCGCGTGGTGCACCGCTTTCCTCAACCCATCCCCGGCGCTCGATGCTTTCCGGGCGCTACCACGATCTTGAGTAGATGTACGAGACCGTTATCTCGCCAGCAGAGCTGGCCGAACGACTGAGCGAGTACGATGTCGTCCTGGTGGACTGCCGTTACGTCTTGGGCAGGCCCGGCCGGGGCCGCGCCTCCTACCTGGATAAGCACCTACCGGGCGCCGTCTACGCCGATCTGGAAGAGGATCTCTCGGGACCCGTCGCTGCGGGCAGCACCGGGCGGCACCCCCTGCCGGGCAAGCGGGACCTAGTCTCTTTAATCAGGCGGCTGGGCATCACCAACGCTTCCCAGGTGGTGGCCTATGACGAGGGTCCCGGGTACATGGCCGCGGCTCGCCTGTGGTGGATGCTCAAATGGAGCGGGCACGACGCCGTGGCCGTACTGGACGGCGGCCTTCTGCGCTGGACGGATCTTGGCCTTCCGCTGGAAAGAGAAGTTCGCACCCCGAAACCCGGCGATTTCCAGCCTCACTTCCGTGACGAGATGGTGGTCTCGGCAGCAGAAATCGAAAGCTCACTCGGTGACGGCGCCCTGACTCTCATTGACTCCCGCTCTCCCGATCGCTTTCGGGGCGAGAACGAGACCATCGATCCGGTTGCCGGCCACATACCCGGCGCCCTGTGTCTTCCGTTCAACCAGAATCTAGACTCCACGAGCGCCTTCCTAGCCCCCGACGACCTGCGACGCAGGTTCTCGGACGTCGTAGGAGAGCAAGGAGCCTCCGGTGTGGCGTTCTACTGCGGGTCGGGGGTAACGGCGGCGCACAACGTCCTGGCCTTTTACCATGCAGGACTGGGGCTGCCGCGCCTGTACCCGGGCTCTTGGAGCGAGTGGATCACCG
>JAHWKV010000335.1 GCA_019347725.1 Actinomycetota bacterium | reverse complement strand
CTTAAGCTTCGGCCGTACCGGCAATCGTGCTAGAGAAGTCCAGCCGGCAGCACAAATCTCTCGCGGACAAGCGGTCGAGCCTTCCCGACCGCTTATCACCCTTATGCCCAAGTTCTGCGGCGTTATGCGCGCACGCACTAAATCCGTAGCAGTTTTTTTCTGTGGGCCCCCAGGGACTCGAACCCTGCCCGTCGGATTAAAAGTCCGAAGCTCTGCCTGATGAGCTAGGGGCCCACAGGGAGTTTAACCAGACAGAGGCTTTTTCGGCTGTCAGCCGGTCGGGTGCGCCACCCACTACGATTACATTGGCAGACGACCGAAAGGCCGGGACTGGACTTGGAACCCTCAGCCACCAAACGTGTGCTCGTCGTGAGCCTCGCTGCTCTTGGACTGCTGGCATTCGCGCCTGATCTGGCGGCCGGCACCGGTCTTTCGTCGACGTTTCTGCCCGAGTTGTCCCAGGTCGTCGTCAACGGGCTGAAGCTGGGTTTCATCATCTCCATTACGTCGATCGGACTGTCGCTCGTGTACGGGACCAGCCGGCTGGTCAACTTTGCCCACGGCGACATGGTCACCTTCGGCGCGGTGGTGGCCTACTTCTTCAACGGCGCCGTGGGAGGCCCGCGGATGCATATCGTCCTGGCGGGTCTGCTGGCTATTGTGGCGGGAGCGCTGCTTGGCGCGGGGCTGCAAAAGGGCCTGTGGCAGCCGCTGCAGGCGCGCAAGACCGGCAAGATTCAGCTTTTTGTCATCTCCATCGGCCTGGCGGTGCTGCTTCGCCACCTCATCCTGTTGCAGTTCGGCGGCCGCCCCAAAAGCTATATCCAGTACGCACTGCAGGAGCCGTTGACCTTCGGTTGGGTCAGGATGACGCCGCGGGATCTGATCGTGGTAGCGGTATCGGCGCTGGTTTTGGTCGGTATCGGGCTGATGTTGACTATGAGCCCGGCAGGTAGGGCCATGAGGGCGGTCTCCGACAACCGGGACCTTGCCGAGGCTTCCGGAGTGGATGTGCGAAGGATCATTTTAATGACCTGGGTGCTGGCCGGTGCGTTGGGAGGTCTGGGCGGAGTCTTGCTGGGGTTGGTCGAGAACGTCAACTACCTCATGGGCTTTCGGATGCTGTTGCTGATTTTTGCCGCCACTATTCTCGGGGGGCTGGGTACCGCCTTCGGCGCGATGGCGGGCGGCATCATAATCGGTTTAGTGGTCGAGATGAGTGCGCTGGTTTCTCCAACTGAGCTGAAGCTTATGTGGGGACTGGCGGTGCTCGTGGTGGTGCAGCTGGTGCGGCCGCAGGGAATCTTGGGACGCAAGGAGCGGATCGGATGACGCGCTCCCGATTCGCTCTTCGCCTGCCGGCGATTTTGAAAGATCCGCTCGCGGTGCTGGCTATCGCGGTAATTGCGGTGGGCTTGTTCGCCGCGTGGTCGCCGCTGCCGGGTCTGCGTATCCTCACCGACGCACTGCGGTCGGCCACCGGAGGTCAGGCGGCAGTGTTTGCCTTGGCCGCCATAGGGCTGAACATTCACTTTGGCTATACGGGGCTGCTGAACTTCGGACATGTGGGGTTCATGCTCACCGGGGCCTACGGTGTGGCCGCAACCGTCTCCACGTTCGGCGGGTCCCTGTGGCTGGGCGTTTTGGTCGGCATGGCGCTGTCGGCGGTGCTGGCGCTGATCATGGGCGCCACCGCGGTGCGCGTACGGGCCGACTATCTGGCCATCGTCACTATCGCGGTGGCCGAGGTCCTGCGCTTTTTGGTCCGCTCCAGGGCCGCGACGGACATCACCGGAGGCGTGTTCGGGCTGCAGGGGTTTGCCGGCGCCTTCTACGACATCAACCCGATCCCACGGGGCATATACGCTTTGGGCTGGCTTCAGTTCACAGAGCACCGCCTGTGGCCCATAGTTGCCGGCTGGACCCTGGTCCTGGCGGTGTGGGCCCGCACGGCGATGATCGCCTTCGCCGTCGGCGCGCTGCCGACCGTCGCCGCCATCGTGTCGGCCGTAGCGGCGGAGCTGGCCCTGATCGCCCTCATCGTCACCCGCCTGCGCTGACTCCCGGGCCGCACCCGCGACGTCCAGCCTCGCGAAAGGGTCTCAGGAAGGGGTTGGGAGGCCCTCGCAGTCCTCGACTTGGCG
>JAHWKV010000334.1 GCA_019347725.1 Actinomycetota bacterium | reverse complement strand
ACCGGCGCGGAGCGGGCGGCGCGAACCTCGCAGGAGATGGACGGAGCGGGATGACGGGTGGACCCGGAGGTCAGGTCGGCGGGGGGGTCGGCGGGGGTCGGATGATCCGTCGTCCGTCGGGGTCACGTCCGATGTCGACCGGCACGCTCTTGCCGTTGAGCACGACCGGGACGATCCCGGCGTCGCAGGCCATGCGCCTGGCGGTCGAGACCGGCGAGATCTTGCTGAAGATGAACATGGGCCGTGTGAGCACCAAGTCCACCCCTACCGACCTGGTCACCGATGCCGACCGGGCCGCGGAGCACCACATCTTCTCGGCGCTGCAGGTGGAGCGTCCCAACGACTCCGTCCTCGCCGAGGAGGGCTCGGGCCAAAAAGGCGACAGCGGCATCCAGTGGGTGGTCGACCCGCTGGACGGCACCGTCAACTACGTCTACGCCTACCCGCACTGGTGCGTGTCCATAGGCATCGAAGGGGCGGTGCGCTTGGGCGTGATCCACGACCCCAACCGCAATGAGACCTTCAGCGACCCCGATCTGTTGACCCCCAGCACCAAGACCGACCTGTCGGACTCCTTGATAGCCACCGGCTTTGCCTATGCAGCCGAGACCAGGGCAAGGCAGGCCGCCATTGCTGCGGAGCTTCTCCCCCAGGTACGCGACATCCGCCGGGCCGGCAGCTGCGCTCTGGACCTGGCCTGGGTGGCCATGGGCCGCCTCGACGGGTTTTACGAGGAGGCGGTGGAGCGCTGGGACACCAGCGCCGGTATCGCCCTGGTGCAAGCGGCCGGCGGCTGCGCGCGCCAGCACGGACCGCTGACGGTGGCGGCAGGCAACGAGGAGCTGCTGGAGAAGCTCGAGGAGAAGGTGCTGCGCCGCTAGCGCAGCCCCGAAGGGCTCTACTCCTCCTCGATCTTCACTTCCTTTAGCTCGACGTCCTCCAGCGGCTTGTCGGCGCCGCGGGTGCCGACCCGGGAGATCTTGTCGGCCACGTCCTGGCCCTCGACGACCTCACCGAAGATAGTGTGCTTGCCGGTCAGGTGCGGGGTGGCCGCTACGGTGACGAAGAACTGGCTGCCGTTGGTTCCGGGTCCCGCGTTGGCCATCGCCAGGTAGCCGGGCCGGTCGAAGGAGGGCCCGCCGTCGACCTCGTCCTCGAACTTGTAACCGGGACCGCCGGTGCCCTGGCCCAGCGGGTCACCGCCTTGGATCATGAAGTTTGGGATAACCCGGTGGAAAATCGTGCCGGCGTACAGGGAGTCGTTGCGCTTCTCGCCGGTGCGTGGATGCTTCCACTCCTTCTTCCCGGTAGCCAATCCTACGAAGTTCTCGACGGTCTTCGGGGCGTGCTCGGGCAACAGCCTGCATTTGATGTCACCCAGCGAGGTGACGAGCGTGGCATAGGTGGTCATAACTTCTTCTCCTGGTAATAGAAATTTGAAATGAATGAGCTTGCGCTCAGTCTACTAGCGGGTTTGGCGTAGGCCGAACCGCCCCCCACGGTCACTCCTCAGACCCGGGGCGGCGACTTTTCAACAAAGTGCTTAAGAAACGACCCGACCCTGCCGATAAGTAAAGGGTCGAGCAATCGCTCGCATGAATTCTGTCATCGGTATCCAGCTGAGTGCGGCATCGATCGGAAAGGAAGCAGCCATGGTTGCTCTTAAGCTTTGGTTCGAGTACCAACTGGCGGCACTGAGGGACGAGGAGGGCGCCGCCGCCGTCGAGTACGGCCTGCTGGTCGGACTCATTGCGGTAGCTACCATCGTCACGGTCACCCTTCTCGGCGGCCAGTTGAACCAAATGTTCACCACCGTTACCAACGCTATCCCGTCGGCGTTCGCCACCTAGCACCGCGCCGCTTCTTTATTGCAATCGCCGCAAGGCTCCAGCGAGGAGTCCTGCGGCGATTGCGCGTGGATCCATCGGCTCGGGACGAGAAAACCGGTGCTCGGCCACCTTATGTGGTGCTTTTTCAAAAAGTACTTAAGAAAAAGCCAAACCTGCCGATAAGTAAAGCGTCGCAACAAGGAGCCACAACAAACACCGGTGTTTGTTCGAAGAAAGGCCCAATCATCGGCCCTCCTTCAACTCTTCGTGCAGGGGCAAACCGAGTTTAGAAACTACACCTATCAACAGGAAAGGAAGTT
>JAHWKV010000333.1 GCA_019347725.1 Actinomycetota bacterium | reverse complement strand
CGAAGTGAAGGCGGCGGTCGACCAGACCCGCGGCGAATTGCCCGAGGGCATTCTCGAACCACGCATCTTCCGCGCCCAGACGTCATCCGAGCCGATCGGCTACTTTGCGGTCAGCGCGCCGGACATGACGCTCGAGCAGCTGTCCTATTTTATCGACGACACGGTCGCCAAGCGGCTGCTGTCGATCCCCGGCATGGCCGAGGTCGGCCGCGGCAATCGGGTTCTCGACGTGGCGGCGGGCGCTGGGGTCAGACGATCGCGGCTGCCGGGCGTGTTGGACCCAGCGGTTTCGTGTTGAACCCCGCCGGCGGATCGACCAGCTTTGGGCCAGTTAATTTCTCTGAGGTGACAGCTTTTCGAGCTTGGATCCTCGACCTCTCGCCCCAAAACTCTTGAAGGCTTCGGCATAATTACGTTGTGCGCGAGGCCATCGTGGAAGAACGTTCGCAGTCGTCAAAGGCACAGACGTTCCGTGCCTGGCTCGCGGCGATCCTCGAGTTCCCTTACGAGGGGGTGCCCGAGTTGAGCGACGACGAGGAAGTCGTCGGTTGGAGATTGCGGCGCTGGCTGGGCGGGCTAGGACTGGGACTTGTGGAAACAGCTAACCCTTCTTCGTTCTCTTGGGCCGGTCCGTGCTATCGGGTCAAGCTCAAAAATGGTTCTGAGCTGGTCGCGTGCTCGCTCGATCCAGTCGAGGTAGGCGTTTCGAACAGCGGCGAACTGGGCGAAAATGTCTTGGGCAGGCATAGGCACTCCCCACCCCGAATAGTCTCAAGCTCGGCCGCCAGGCGCTTCAGGCCGTAGGTGGCGCCCTCCAGGTTGACGCCTCGCTTGATTCTCATTGCGAAGTAGCAGAATAGCCGGTTAACCGGCTCACCGGGCGGCCAGCTGCGAAGCGGGCGGTTTAGCTGAGCCGTCAACAAATCGAACCACCAAAACTACTAAAGGCGCCCGACTCCCTAACGACCTATCGGACTCAGATGCTAAGGAGGACAGTTAGAGCCTCCTTTGTTATGAGCCGCCGGCGCTCGGAAGGTGTTCGGTCCCAGGGCGACTCGTTGATTTACGCGGAAGAGCGGTGACACCCGTGACCTCGCGAACCTAGGCCATCCAATCCGAAGGTGCCCGGGCCGTCAAGATCGCGGGAAGCTCGCCAGTCCCGGCCTTCCGCGGGTGGCCCGAGGACGTGGTGACAAGTTTTCGAACCTCGTCGGGGGAACGGACCGTCGGTCATGAGGCGCCGGTACAGGATCGGGCCTACCAAGCGTCTTGCCGTCTTGCATTCGCACTGTGGTTGCCGTCTCGGGTTCCGCCAGCTGGAGGCCCGGGGTGACGCCAAATCGTTCGCTGCTTGACGAGCGTTGAAGATAGAAAAGCTGGACTGGCCTGCCAAGCAGGAGTCTATTGATCTCCATGTAGGCGCGGTAGATCGGCCACCGCTCATCCGACGATAGCTGCGCCCACGCGTCCGGCGACCTGGGGCGTGGGGGTGCCTCCCTGTTGGATCAACAGCATGTATTCATCGCTTCCTCCTTCTTTGGGAATGGTCCCCTTATGAGACGAACGGGTGGCGAGGAAATTGACAACCCCGTGGCCATTAGCCGAAACAGTTTGCCCGAGAGAGGATGGGAGAGACCGTGGTCCGCTCTATGGTGGGTGGTTGATGCCGGTGACGACCGACGGGCAGGGAGAGCTGACGCGAGGAACCCAGTTGTCGAAAAGCCCGATATCTCCCAGAGTACGGGAACCCAATGCAACGCCTCGAGTGGGCGGATGTCGAGCAGAGGTTCGCGAGCCCCCCCGTGTACTGGATCGCGAGCACCAGGGCCGATGGGCGGCCACACGTCATCCCGCGCGACGACATGTGGCTAAGACGGGGAGCTGTATTACGGAGGCAACCCTAAGACCGTGCACTACCTCAACATCACCCGCAACCCTCACGTCGCGGTCCACATCGGCGACGGTCAGGAGGCGATCATCGTTGAGGGCGCAATGGAGATCAAGAAGCCCACGGAGCAGATGGCCGTGCGTCTTGCCGATGAGTCGTTCGCAAAGTACCCGCAGTATGGGCGTCTCGAGCCGAGCCTTTACATGGGAGGCGTATCGGTCCTGCGGCCGCGCCGCGTTCTGGATCGACGCACCGAGGTAGCTCGGCTCCGCGACGCCGGAGTGAGCTTCCGCAAAGATGTC
>JAHWKV010000332.1 GCA_019347725.1 Actinomycetota bacterium | reverse complement strand
CCGGCCTTGCGGGGCTGCTTTGGAGATGCTGGCCCGTTCAATAGGCGCGCAACGCGTGTTCGAGCTCGGCTCCGGATTCGGCTACTCGGCCTGGTGGTTTGCCCGGGCGGTAGGGCCGCAAGGCTCGGTGTCGCTGACCGACGGCGACGAGGAAAACATGGCGCAGGCCCGTGACCACCTGGAGCGGGCGGGGCTGAAGCACCGCTGCACCTTCTTGGTGGGTGACGCCTTTGAATCGCTCAACGCCGCCAAGGGTGATTTCGACGTGGTCTACTGCGACATCGACAAAGGCGACTACCCGCAAGCCTTCGAACTGGCGGCCGAGCGGTTGCGGGTCGGCGGCCTGTACCTGTGCGACAACGCGCTGTGGAAAGGCAAAGTGACCGACAAGGACACCGACGACAAGTGGACCCAAGCCATCCAAGAGCACAATGAGGCCGTCTTCGCGGACGAGAGATTCCTGGCCACCATCATCCCGATTCGCGACGGGATCCTGTCCGCGCTTAGAATCACCTGAGGGGTCCCGGCCCTACAATGTTGCACAAGGGCGCGTAGCTCAGCGGGAGAGCGCTGCCTTCACACGGCAGAGGTCACAGGTTCGAAACCTGTCGTGCCCACGCACAAATCGGCCCCTTTTAGGGGCAAACGAAACCGGCTTGGTCCGTCTCTGGTCCGTCAGTCAAACCCTTCCACACCGAATCGAGCGCTTCAGCTGCGCTCTCGTCGAGGCCTTCCATCAAGTGGCCGTACGTGTTGAGCGTGATACCGATGGACGCGTGACCCAGGCGGCGCTGGATCATCTTGGCGTGAGTGCCGGCCTGGATAAGCTGGGCGCAATGGCTATGCCTTAGATCGTGGAACCGGCAAGGATGACCTACGGAGGCCTCGACTGCTGGCACCCAGAATCGCCGGCGGAAACTGCTCGCCCGTAGCGGAGCCCCGTAAGCGCCGACGAAGATCAGGTCCTCCGGTCCGAGCGGCGCCCGCGCCTTGAGATGCTTCGCCAGCACATCGACCAGGAAGGCCGGAAGGGTCACTGTGCGCCTTGAGGACCGCGTCTTGAGCGGGCCGAATGACTGGTAACCCTTCACGTCCGTCATGCCTTCTTCAACGCTTACAGTGCGCTTGAGCAGGTTGACGTGCTTCAAGCGCAGCGCTGCCAATTCGCCGAATCTCAAACCCGTAAAGGCCGCGGTTAGCACTAGCGGCCGAAACTGCGGCTCCACGGCCGCCACCAGCTGCTGAACCTCGGCGGCTGACAGGAACCGCATCTCGGAAAGCTCGACCTTCGGTAAGTCGCCGGGTCGAACGTCCAGGCAGGGAGTGCGTGCGATGCGTCGCTCCTTTACCGCCTCGGCCAGAACGCCGGCGAGCAACTGGTAAGCCTTACGGATGGTCGCCGGCGCGCTCCCCCGCGCCTTGAGGCCGGCGAGCCATGCCTTCACGTCCGACAGCTCTATGGTCTGTAGCGGCATGTTCGCGAAGGTCGGCAGTATCAGGCTACGAAAGTAAGACTCGTCGCGAGCCCGGGTAGACGGCCGTTGATTCACCTTTTAGGCGATCACCTTCGCCGCAAACTCCCCGAAGGTGATGCGGCCGAGCCGCGGATCTACATACTCGCCGCGCAGCTTGGCGGCTTCTACGGCGATTAGGTGCGCCTCGGCATCGACCTTGCGGACAAAAGCCTTTGAGCGCTCCTGGTTCGATGTGTCGATCCACCGCACAAGGTATGGCTTCGGTCGGTCTGGCCGTTTCGTTATGTGTGCCATTAACCCTTCTCCTTCTTACGCCGGCGGTATTCCCGCTGAACTTGGGCCTGCGTGCAACTGGTGGAACAAAACTTCGAGTCGCTCCTATGACTGCCGTAAGTGCTGCGCCCCTCATGAACACCGAAGAAGCGAGAGCACGTCTCGTTGCTGCATTTCTTGAGCTCCCGATCGGCGACAACCAGGTTCGCGATCTCTAGACAGCACAACGCATAAAGGCAACGTGGGCGTCCTATATACCAACCCGCATGCTGATCTGAGTTCCAGGGTGCGGAAATGCTCGGCGAGACGAGCAGGAGCCCGGTATTTATTGCGTCTGTTACGAGTTCGCGTGCCTCGACCTCATCTTCGGGCGCCGCCCAAAGACATTTTTCAGGCCAGTCAGCCTGAAGCTCCCCAGAGTCGAACCCGCGTTCAAGGCTCCGTAG
>JAHWKV010000331.1 GCA_019347725.1 Actinomycetota bacterium | reverse complement strand
CGTTGTCGGCGGCGACGATGTTCACTCCGCCTGCCTCGGCGAGGATGCGCAGCACGTTGTGGATGTCGGCCTCGCGGAGATCGACGTCGATGCGGCGACCGGTGTATCGGCGCGCCTGTCCGGGCGTGGTGGAAGGCAGAAAGGCGCCCGCCTCGTCGGGCTCGGCGGGACGGCCCATGGGTATGCGCTCCTGCATGGCCTTGAGCGCCGCATCGGACATCTTGGCGATGAAGTCGGTTCTCACCAGGCCCGGGGCGACCACGTTTACTGTAATCCCCTTTGCCGCGACCTCCAAGGCCAAAGCCTTGGAAAAGCCGACGATCCCCGCCTTGGCGGCTGCGTAGTTGGCCTGACCCGGGTTTCCGGTCGTACCGACTACCGATCCGATGGAGATCACCCGTCCCCAGCGCGCTTTGAGCATCGATGGGAGGGCGCGCTTGGTGCAGCGGTAAGTACCCTTCAGGGCTACGTCGATTACCCCGTCCCAAGCTTCCTCGCGCATCCGCATAAGCAGGCCGTCGCGGGTGATCCCGGCGTTGTTGACCAAGATCTGCACCGGCCCCAGCTCTTGCTCGACCTGTCCGAAAGCGTCCATTACGCTCTGGCCGTCCGAAACGTCGATTTGGACCGGGAACGACTCCGGGCACATAGAAGCGGTCTCCTTTGCCCCGTCGGCGTTGCCGCGGTAGCCGACCGCTACGCGCACGCCCTCTTCGGCGAGGGCCACGGCGCTGGCTCGCCCTATTCCCGAACCGCCACCGGTCACAAGCGCAACCTTTGCAGTCAAACTCATGTGGACGCGTCGGCCAGCTTGCGTTCGCCTGCCTTAGGACTCGAGGCCGGCGAGGGGATGGTCCAGCGCAGTGCGGCGCTGCCCCACGTGTAGCCGGCTCCGAACGCCAGCATGAGCAACCGATCTCCCGTATCCAGGCGGCCGGTCTTCCACGCCTCCCAAAGCGCCAGCGGAATGGACGCTGCGGAGGTGTTTCCGTAGCGCTGAAGGTTCATGTAGACCTTATCCGAGCCGATGCCGATCTCCTTGGCGCACGCATCGAGAATGCGCTTGTTGGCTTGGTGCGCAACCATGAGGTCGAAGGCGTCGGCTCCGTAGCTTTCCCCAAGCTCGCTCATTACCCGCACCGCATTGCGGAAGACCTCGCGGCCGAACATCTTCAGATGCAGGCTTGAGGGGTCGTGTGGGAGACCGCCTTCGGGCAGTTTGCTGCCTCCACCTGGGATCAGCACCTGCTCCAGACCCGAGCCGTCGGAGCCCATTTGCACGAACAGCGGCGCGGCCGCCGGGTCGGCCTCCAGCACCACGGCGGCGGCGGCATCTCCGAACAAAGGCGCGCTCAGGGCGTCACCGGGGTCGATGTGCCGGCTGAGCAGGTCCGAGCCGATGATGACCACGGGCCCCGAGTTGGCGGCGCTGATCAGGCTGGCTGCGACCGATATGGAGTAGATGAACCCTGAGCAGGCCGCCGCCAGGTCGAAGGCAGCCGCGTTGGTGGCTCCTATCTTGTCCTGGACGATGCTGGCGGTGGCGGGCAAAAGGTAGTCGGGCGTGCAGGTGGCCACGATGACCGTAGCCATGTCCTCGGGCCGGTGTCCGCTGTGGGCTATGGCCTCCAGAGCTGCCGTGCTCCCGAGGCTGGAGGCCGATTCATCGTCGGCCGCGTAGCGCCGCTCGAGGATTCCCGAGCGCTTCTCAATCCACTCGGTGGTGACTCCCAGCTTTGGGGCCAGCTCCTCGTTGGTAACCACACGCGCCGGCAGGGCAGCACCTACTCCGGTGATCGATACCCTCATCTAAAAGCCCACCTTCATCTAAGAGCCCGTCTTCTTCTAAAAGCCCACCTTGACCCGACCATACGATGCGCCGCCGCTAGTGCCTGCGCAGCCACACCACGGGCTCGTAGTCGCGGACGGGAGCGCCGGGCGGGAGCATGTAGCCCATCATCCATCCGGCGAAGCGGGATTGGATGGGAACGTCCTCGCCGTCCGGCGACGTCACGCTGCCTATTACCTCTCCCTCCATTACATACTGGCCCTCCAAGGCGGAGGGTCGCGCGTTGGCCGGACGGAACCGCCCGCTGCAGGGCGACAGAACCAGCCGCTCGTTTACGGCCAGCGCTTCTCCGAAGGAAGCTTCGGCGGTATCGGTAAAGGTGGTCATCGTGAGACCCCCATTGCCGGCTCAGTTTCGTGAATGGT
>JAHWKV010000330.1 GCA_019347725.1 Actinomycetota bacterium | reverse complement strand
TCGCCTCGATGATGACGTGGAAGTGCGCGCTCATGGGCCTTCCCTTCGGTGGCGCCAAGGGCGGCATCAAGTTCGATCCGCGCAAGTACTCGAACGTCGCGCTCGAGAAGATCACGCGGCGCTTCACCCACGCCCTCGGCACCAACATCGGGCCGAACCACGACATCCCCGCCCCCGACGTCAACACCGACGCCCAGACCATGGCGTGGATGATGGACGAGTACAGCAAGCTGTACGGGTATACGCCGGAGATCGTGACGGGCAAACCGATCGCCTTGGGGGGATCCTTCGGGCGCGACGCCGCCACCGGCAGGGGCACGGTCATCGTCGTGAACGAAGCAGTGGAGTCGATGAAGCTCGAGCCGTCCAAGTGCACGGTGGCAATCCAGGGCTTCGGCAACGTAGGCGGCTGGGCGGCCCGGGTGGCGCACGAGATGGGCTACAAAATAGTCGCCGTCTCCGACTCGGAGGGAGGCGTCTACGATCCGCTGGGCCTTCAAGTCAGCCGGCTTATCGGCCACCACCGGGAAACCGGGTTCGTGGGCGGCTTCAGTGGCGCCGAACCGGTCACCAACGAGGAGCTGCTGGAGTTGCCCGTGGATATCCTGATACCGGCTGCGCTGGGCGAGGTGATCACCGCCGATAACGCCGATAAGCTGCAGTGCCGGATGGTGGTGGAGGGAGCGAACCACCCCGTCACCCCCGCAGCCGACGCCATCCTGTACGACAAGGGTATCGTCGTGGTCCCCGATATCCTGGCCAACGCCGGCGGCGTAATCGTCAGCTACTTCGAGTGGACCCAAAACATCCAGCAGTTCCGGTGGGACGAGGCCGAGGTCAACCGGCGCCTCTCGGCCAGGTTGGTTGAGGCGTACGACCGCGTCTCCACCTTCGCGCAGCTTCAGGGAGTATCGCTGCGGTTGGCCGCCTTCTGTATCGCCGTCCAGCGGGTTGCCGAAGCCTCCCGGCTGCGCGGATACATCTAGGGCCCGAAGGAGACATGGGTGGCGGAGGGAGTCGTTTCCGCCCGCATGGATGCGCTGGCCGGCTCCATGTCCGGGTTGATGGACTTTCTTGACGATCCGGTTATGCAGGGCGTTTCCGATCCGGACGCGGCCGACTTTGTTTTCGGCAATCCACACGATGACGTCCTGCCCGAGTTCTGGCAGGCCCTGCAGCGGTGGAGCAAACCCAAGAGCAAGGACTGGTTTGCCTACAAGCTGAACGAGCAGGAGGCGACCCAGGTGGTGGCCGGCTACCTGACGCAGGCTCGCGATCGCCCGTGGCCCGCCGAGCGCGTGCTCATGACCAACGGCGCCTTCGCGGGCCTGGCGGTCAGCCTGAACGCCCTGGTGGACGCCGGGGACGAGGTCATCTACACGCGGCCTCCCTGGTTTTTCTACGAGGCGCTTGTACGCTCGGTCGGCGCGCAGCCGGTAGAGATTGAACCCGCCGCCGACTTCAATCTGGACCTGGACTCCGTGGCCGCCGGGCTGACGGACAAAACCAGGGCGATCATCATCAACAGCCCCAACAACCCGACCGGACGAATCTACCCGGCCGGAGTACTCGAGCGGCTTTCCCAGATACTGCGCGAGGGCTCGGCGCGGGCGGGTCGTCCCATCTACCTGCTGTCCGACGAGGCGTACAACCGAATCCTCTTCGACGGGCGCCGGTTCCCCAGCCCTACCGACCACTACGACCACTCGCTGCTGCTGTACACCTACGGCAAGACCTTGCTGACTCCGGGACAGCGCCTGGGCTACATAGCCCTATCGCCGGAGATGCTGGATGCCGAGCAGGTGTATGAAAGCCTGTTTCTGGCCCAAACGCTATGCGGGTGGGCTTTCCCCAGCGCGCTGATGCAGCACGCGCTGGCTGACATTCAAAAATTGTCGATAGACGTCGACAACCTCGAGCGCAAGCGAGATCGAATGATTACCGGGTTGAGGGAAGCGGGCTACGGAACCAACCTGCCGGAGGGAACCTTCTACCTGCTGGTAAAAAGCCCGACACCTGACGACGCGGCGTTCTGCAGGCGATTGGCCAAAAAAGGCGTGTTCGTCCTACCGGGACAGGCCTTCGGGATGCCGGGCTACTTCCGTATCTCGCTTACAGCCAGCGAGAAGATGATCGACAAGGCCCTGCCGGTATTCGCCGAAGTGACTTCTACCGCAGCCACCTAAGAGCGAGTTGGGCAGCTCACGCCCGCGTTC
>JAHWKV010000032.1 GCA_019347725.1 Actinomycetota bacterium | reverse complement strand
GAACCTGTGATCGCACAGCAGCCGGTTCGTATCGTCGGCGGCCAGCCACGGCCCGAGGCAAGCAAAATCGAAATGGGCGTTAACCGGGTCTCGATTCCATGAAAGACTTATGAAGCCGTCATGCGGTAGCACACGATCCTGCGGATCACTGAATAATCGCTAGGAGGTAGTTCTGACCGGAGCACAATTACCGAATCAGTCGGTCGCCCAGATGGGGCAGCAAGTAGCCGACTGGGGTCCTCGCATACTGCTTGCTCTGGCCATCCTCGCGGTGGGCTGGATTGTGGCACGCCTGCTGCGCAGCCTTACCGGCAAGATGTTCGGATCCTGGGCACGCCAGTTGACGCTTAAGTTTTCCAAGGTATTCGGATCCGGCGAGGTCGACACCCGCCTGCAGCGCAGCTCCACCCGGGATTCGGTGTCAAAGGCGGTGCAGTCGCTGGTTTTCTGGGTGGTCTTGCTGATCGCAATCACCATCGCCACCGAGGCCCTCGGGCTAAATGTGGTAACGGAGTGGTTGAACAAGTTGGTGGGCTACCTGCCGAGGATCCTCGGCGCCCTGCTCGTGGTCTTGCTCGGAGTCCTGATAGCCACCCCGGTGCGCACCGCGGTTTCAGCCGCGGCCGGCTCCGCCGGTTTTGCGTACCCGCAGGTGCTCGGCCAGATGGCTCGTTTCGCCATCCTGCTGGTGTCGGTGGTCGTTGCCTTCGATCAGGTTGGGATTGAGGTCGACTTCTTGATCGTGATGGCGGCGGTGATCTCCGGAGCCATGTTGGGAGGGGCTGCCCTGGCCTTTGGCTTGGGCGCCAGGACGTCGGTCGGCAACATCCTGGCTACCCACTATCTGCACCGCACGTTCAAGGTGGGCCATCACATTCGCATCGGCGAGGTGGAGGGCAGAATCTTGGAGATCACGCCCACGTCGGTAATCGTCGACGCCGGCGAAGGTCGCACCGTGATTCCGGCCAGCCGGTTCAGCGAGCAGGTGGCCGTCGTGCTGAGTAAATGACCGCCCAAGCCCCTCCTCGCGCGGCCGGGAACCTGGCTCGACGCTACATCGAGTCCCATCCGGTCGAAGCTGCCCGGGTGCTGGAGCGCTTTGGAGGCAGCTCCGCTGCCGCAGTCCTCGAGGACTACCCGGTGTCCCAGATCGCTCCGGTCGCCGAGGCCATGGCCGATCACGTGGCGGCCGATTGCTTTGCGGAGTTCGAGTCGGAATTGGGTGCAAAGGTCCTGGCGGCGCTGGACCTGGATGAGGCGGCGGCGCTGTTAAGACGCATGGATCAGTCGGATCAGACGCGCATGCTCGGCGCTATGCCCCGCGAGGAGTCCGAGCAGATGGGCCGGATCCTTTCCTTCCCCCCCGGATCGGCGGGCTCGCTGATGGATCCCAAGGTTCTGTCGGTATCCACATCGCTTACCGCAGGAGAAGCGCTGGAGAAGGTAAGAGCCGCGCCCCACCTGACCCTGTACTACCTGTATCTGGTCGACAATTCGTCCCGCCTCAGCGGGGTCATCAACCTGCGCGAGCTCATGCTGGCGGACGCTAAAACGCCGCTGACCGAGATCATGGTTGCCTGGGTGGACCGGCTCTTAGCCACCGCCGACCAGCTCGCAATAGTGGAGCACCCCGGCTGGACCGAGTATCACGCGCTGCCGGTGGTCGATTCCAACGATCGCTTCGTGGGTGCAATTCGGTACGAAACGCTCAGGCGCTTGGAGAGCCAGGTCACAACCGAGGCGCCGGCCACAAACCTGGCCGTGTCTTTGGGTGAGCTGTACTGGGTGGGGCTGTCGGGGATCCTGCAGGGCATGGGCCAGGCGGTGGTCGCCGCAGGGCGAGGCCAAGAAGGAAGGGACGAAGAAGAAAGAGAGCGAGATGACAGCTGAGCAGTCCACCGCCGAGCTCCAGGAGGCGTTGACCGCCGACTTTATCGAGCGAAACGCGACCGAGGCGGCGCGGGTGCTGGAGGACGTGGAGCTGTCCGAAGCGGTAGAGCTGCTGGAGCGCAGCCCGGCCGTCGTCGCGGCCCGGCTGATCGAAAGAACCAATCCCGAACGCGCGGTTGCGATTCTGCAGGCGATGGATACCGATGCACTGTCGGGCATCGCCAACCTCTTGGACCTGCAGCTGCTGGCTGCTCTGCTGGCTCGCATGGAGGCTCAGCCGCGGGAGGCGTTGCTCGGGTCTCTCGGCGAGGCCACGGCTGCGGAGCTAACCGACCTCATGTCCTACCCGCCGGACACGGCGGGGTCGTTGATGGACCCCCGGGCGATGGTGTTTCGCTCGGACGAGACGGCCGACGACGCCTTGAACCGCCTGAGGCGCCTGGGCCGGGAGGTAGGCGTGGACGTGCATGTGGTCGACGAGGATTCGCACCTGGTGGGCCGGATCTCCGTCCAAACGCTGATCTCCGCCGCCGCGGACGCCAAGCTGGGCTCACTGGCCCGGGCACCCATATCGGTGCCGGCCACGGCCAGTTTGGAGGAGGTCCTGGAGGTCGGGCAGGGAAGCCTGGCCGGCGTGAGCGTGGTGGATGTGGACAACCGGCTGCTCGGGGTGATCCGGCGCAACCGGTTGACCTCGGCCGCCGAGCAGGATGCCAGCGCAGACATGCAGAAGATGGTCGGTGTGAGCAAGGAGGAGCGGGCGCTCAGCCCGGTGCGTTTTGCGGTGCGCAAGCGCTTGCCCTGGCTGTTTATCAACCTGGCCACGGCGTTTTTGGCCGCCTCGGTGGTGGGTATCTTCGAAGCCACCATCGCCCAGGTAACCGCTTTGGCGGTGCTGCTGCCGGTGGTAGCCGGGCAGTCCGGCAACAGCGGAAGCCAGGCTCTGGCAGTGGTCATCCGGGGCCTCGCGCTGCGCGAGGTGCGCATATCGCAGTGGCGGAAGCTGGCCTCCAAGGAGGTGATGGTCGGATTCATCAACAGCGTGGCCATCGGCATCGTCACCGCGCTGGGCGTGGTCGTGTGGAGCGGCTCGATCGGCCTGGGCCTGGTGATCGCTGCCGCGATGGTCATCTCTATGGCGGCGGCGGGGATGGCGGGCGCCGCCATCCCGCTGACGCTCAAGGCGATCGGGCAGGATCCGGCCCAGTCGTCGGCGATCTTTTTGACCACGGTGACCGACGTGGTCGGCTTTCTGAGCTTTTTGGGCCTGGCGACAATATTCACGGCCATGCTCTAGCGGGGCTGACGAAAGGACCGCTGGACAGCCGGGCTGCTGGGGTCGATGCTTGAGGGGTGAGCGACATCGACCGGCAGGTCACCGATCTGGCTCGTAAGATCGCCCAGATCGGGGCGAGCGAACGGGCCCGGGTCTTCGACATGTCGTGGTGGAGCGAGCGGATGCTCGATTGGGCGATGTCGCACGAGCAGTTCAAGACGCAGCTGTTTCGCTTTGTGGATGTGTTCCCCGCTACCGGCGATGACGAGGACGTGCTGGAGCACCTCGAGGAGTACTTTCACAATCTGGATGTGCCGCCTCCGCTGAAGCTGGGTCTGGACGCCGCCGAGCACGTTCCTTTCGGCAAGCGAACCTCCGCCCTGGTGGCCCGGCGCAACATCCGCCGGATGGCTCAGCAGTTCATCGTCGGAGACTCGCCGGAAAGCGCCGAGAGCTCCTTGCGGGAGCTGTGGAAGCACGGCAGTGCTTCCACCGTAGACCTGCTGGGCGAGAAGACGGTCACCGCCGAGCAGGCGGACGCTTACGCTAAACGGGTCATGCAGATGATGCAGACCATCGCAGCGGCTGCCGAGACCTGGGAGCCCAACGAGCTTCTCGAGCGAGATGGCCTGGGCCCCATCTCTCGGACCAATATCAGCGTGAAACCGACCGCGCTCAGCCCGCTGTTCGAGCCGTTGACCGCCCGAGAGGGCATCGACCAGGCCAAGGACCGGCTAAGGCCCATCTTGCGCCGGGCCGCGGAGCTGAACGCGTTTATCAACCTCGACAGCGAGCGGTACGACGTCAAAGACATGGGCTTCGCTCTCATGCGGGAGCTGCTGGATGAGGATGAGTTTTCCGATTTGGAGGCCGGGCTGGTCGTCCAGGCCTATCTCAAGGACTCGCCCGAGGATCTTGAGGAGCTGACCGCGTGGTCGTCGCGGCGCAAGCGCCCCATCACCATCCGCCTCGTCAAGGGCGCCTACTGGGACACCGAGACCGTGGTGGCGGCGGCTCAGGGGTGGCCCTCCCCGGTATTCCAACGCAAAGTCGACACCGACTTGAATTACGAGGCCTGCGTGCGGATGCTTCACTCCCGCTACGGGGCGGTCCGGGCCGCGTTTGCCACCCACAACCTGCGCTCGCTCGCCTACGCAATGGTCACCGCCCGGGAACAGGGAATCGCCGACGACGGCTACGAGTTGCAGATGCTCTACGGCATGGCCGAGCCCATCCAGCACGCGGTGCGGCAGCTGGGCATGCGGCTTCGCATCTACTGTCCCGTAGGGGAGCTCATCCCGGGCATGGCCTACCTGGTCCGCCGTCTGCTCGAGAACACCTCCAACGAGTCGTTCATCCGCCACCGTTACGCGGAAGGGCGTTCCCTGGAGGAGCTGATCCAACCGCCCTCCGAGAGACCGTCCGCCGGCGAGGGGGAAGGTTCGCCCGAAGAAGATTTCGAGGAGATTGAATCCGGCGATGCGGACGAAGTGACCACCGACTCCGTTTCCCCGGGGCGTTACCGGCCCGAGCCGGTGGCCGAGTTTCGTCGGCAACGCGTAAGGGAGACCTTTGCTGCAGCGGTCGCAGCCCAGGCCGGCCAACCGGTTCTTAAGGTGCCGGCGTTTATCGCCGGCGAGGAGGTTTCGACCCCCGGAACAATTGCCTCAATCGATCCTGCAGCGCCCCGCAGCGAGGTGGCGCGCTCGGCCGAGTGCGGTACCGCTGAGGCCGAGCGCGCCGTTGCGGCGGCCAAGCGGGCCTGGCCGGAATGGAGCCGCACACCGGCGTCTGAGCGCGCTGCGGTGCTGTTTAGGGCGGCGGAGTGGATGCGCCGCCGTCGCTTCGAGCTGGCGGCGCTGATGGTGTTCGAGGCAGGCAAGCCGTGGAGCCACTCCGACGCGGACGTTTGTGAGGCGATTGATTTCTGCCGCTATTACGGCCGCGAGATGTTGCGGCTCGACCGGGGCGGCGTAGTGCAGTCGCCTCCCGGGGAGCGCAACTCTTTGGATTACATAGGGCGGGGCGTAGGGGTAGTTATCGCACCATGGAACTTCCCGCTGGCGATTCCCACCGGCATGACGGTCTCGGGGCTGGTGACCGGCAACTGCGTGATTCTAAAACCTGCGGAGCAGACTCCGGCCGTGGCGTGGCAGCTTGTGCGGGCGCTACGGGCCGCAGGCTTGCCGGAAGGGGTCCTGGGTTTTCTTCCCGGCTACGGCGAGGAGGTGGGGGCCCACCTGGTAGCTCACCCCGACGTGGCCAACATCACCTTCACCGGCTCCGCCGAGGTCGGACGGCAGATCATGCAGACGGCTGCGGTGGTGCGGCCGGGTCAGCGCCAGCCCAAGCGAGTCGTTGCGGAAATGGGCGGCAAGAACCCGCTGATCATCGACTCCGACGCCGACTTGGACCAGGCGATCCCCGGTGCGATCGAATCGGCATTCGGGTACGCCGGCCAGAGGTGCTCGGCGGCCAGCCGGCTGATCGTTTTGGATTCGGTCTACGAGGAGACCCTGGACCGGTTGGTCAAAGCCTCCCAGCAGGTCCTGGTTGGCCATCCCCGGCGTATGGGGGTGAGCGTCGGACCGTTGATAGGCGCAGACGCTTACGAGCGGGTCAACGCCTACGTCGCCATGGGCGCATCCCACGGAAAGCTGGCGCTGCGCAGCACCGATGTTCCCGCCGACGGCTACTTCGTCGGACCGACGGTAGTTACGGACCTGGAGCCGGCCTCTCCGGTGCTTACCGAGGAGATCTTCGGCCCGGTGCTGGCGGTGGTCAAGGCAGGCTCCTTCGATGAGGCCCTGGCTCTGGCCAACGACACCGACTTTGGGTTGACCGGCGGGCTGTACTCGCGCTCGCCTTCGCATATCCGCCGGGTTGCCCGGGAGCTAAGGGCGGGAAACGTCTACGTCAACCGCTCCATCACCGGCGCCGTGGTGGGGCGTCAGCCCTTCGGCGGCTACGGAATGTCCGGGGTCGGGTCCAAGGCGGGGGGCCCCGACTATCTGATCCAGTTTATGAATCCTAGGGCGGTGACTGAGAACACTATGCGCCAGGGCTTCGCTCCCGAGACGATGGTGTAAGCCCTACCTTCCTCCGTAGGGTTGGCCCGTCGGTGGACTCCCCCGGGGTCTCGTCTTGAATCCCGCCTCCGCCGAACATGCGGATCGACTTACGCTTGAACTGCACCATCGCCTCCCCGCATTTGGGGCAGATCTCCGGTTCCCCGGAGACGTCCGCATCCATCGTGATGAAGCACTGCTCGCACTTCCAGCTCGCCATGGCCGCCTCCCGTTATCTCAGGGTTCGACGTTTGGATCCTAGGTTTCAGGGGTTGGAGTCGGGCCGTATATTGGCTACCCCGGCGCCGCCGAAGTTCTTTAGGACAACTCCGGTTACCGCTTCCATATCCTTGCCGCACTTGGGGCAGGGCTCGGGCTCGCCCTCGTCCGCAGCGGTAAGGACCATACCGCAATCTTTGCACTCCCAGTTCGCCATCGCTGCTCCTTGGTTTCGACTGGACGTCTACGTCCATAATCATCGCGTATTGCGCGCTGTGATCCGTCGTCCGATGGCTACCACTTGCGGTACGGGAGAAATTTGCCGTTCAGGGTTACCTGTACACGATCCCCATTTGGGTCGGGGATTCGCTGCACGTCCACCTCGAAGTCGATAGCGCTCATGATGCCGTCACCAAACTCTTCGTGGATAACCTCCTTGATCGCCGGTCCGTAAATGGCCGTGATCTCATAGAAGCGGTAAATGAGCGGGTCTACGGGAACCGTTTCGGTCAGAGCGCCCTTCATTGGTGCCTCGACCAGGCAGGAGGCCACTTCTTCTTTGACATTGGAGTCGATCTTTAGCAGGTCGACCAGCGTGCCGGCCTCGTCAACCGCCATTGATGCCTGGCGCATCAGGGCTGCAGCGGTCCACACAGGGTGCCGTTGGATCTTGGAACCGATTTCTCCGTAGGTGAGACGGCCCTTGGTCTTGGCGCTCTTGATAATCCCGACGCATTCAGTGCTGTCCATTGCTATGCCTCCATAAACGTTTGTGTACCGGGACGGTAATCAGGCCGTTGCCGCCACGACTTTCTTGGGTCCGTGGGTGTAGTACAGGGCCAGGCCCGTGAACAGCGCCCCCGCCAGGATATTGCCCAGGGTCACGGGAATCTGGTTCCACAACCACCAATCGCCGACGGTCACCTCGGCGCCGAACATAATGCCCACGGGCACCACGAACATGTTGACGATCGAGTGCTCGTAGCCGAGGGCAAAGAAAATCATTATGGGTAGCCACATAAGCGCCGCCTTACCCAGGGCCGAGCGGGAGACGAAGAGCATCACGGCCCCCACGGTGACCATCCAATTGGCCAGGATGCCCTTGATGAAGGCCAGTATCCAGCCGGTGGCGCCGAGGGCCTTGTAAGCGACGGTCTTGGCCTCAGCTGTCCCGGCGAGCGCACCGCCGATGCCGCCGGCCTCTGCGGTTCCCAACTGCGTCGTGGTCGCATAGAACAAGGTGGCGAAGAACAGGCAGCCGATCAGGTTGGCCAAATAGACCCAGGTCCAGTTTCGAAGCAACCGCCGAAAGGTGACTCGGCCGGCGGCCATGCCGGCAGCACCCAGGCGCGGCGGCTGTCGGCAGTGCGCCAGTTCCACCGCTTCCTCTACGGCGAGGGCATCGCCGGCGCCGACCCGGCCGCCATCATCGAGGCGCCGCGGCGCACGCGGCCCCTGCCGAAGACGCTGAGCCTGGCCGAGGTCGACCGGCTGCTCGCCACCGCGCGCGACCGGGCCGCGAGCGCCGCCGGCCCGGCCCGGCTGCGGTCGCTGCGGCTCTATT
>JAHWKV010000329.1 GCA_019347725.1 Actinomycetota bacterium | reverse complement strand
GATCCTTAAGAAAAGGCTGTCCTAGCTGCTGAGAAAGAGCCCTCCTGCCACCCGCCGGTCGTGGACTACACTAAAACGACCGCCTGGCCGTCCTAGGACGATGCCGCGGCGGCCTGATTTCGATTTTTACTAACTGCAACTCGCCGACGACAAATCAAGGAGACTGCGTGTTCGATAGGCCGGAAATACTTATGACGCCGGGGCCCACGCCGGTGCCGCACTTTGTCCTCGAAGCCCAGGCGGCTCCGCTCGTGTACCACCGTGGACCGGGGTACGGAGCGCTGCTCGATGAGGCCGTGGACGGGATCAAGTGGCTGATTCAGACCGATTCCGATGTAGTCGTATACACATCCTCCGGCAGCGGGGGTATGGAGGGCGCGGTGGCGAACACCGTCTCCGCCGGCGACAAGGTTCTGGTCGTCTCGGTCGGCTTCTTCGGAGAGCGGTTCAAGACGATCTGCGAACGTTTCGGTTGTGACGTGACCGTTATTGACTACGAGTGGGGTAACACCGCGAAGGCCGCCGACGTGGAGAAGGCTCTCGACGACGATCCCGGCATCACGCACGTCTTCTGTCAGCATTCCGAGACCTCCACCGGCGTGGTCAACGATGTTGAGCCGATCGCCAGGGCGGTACGCGCTCGCGACAAGCTGTTCATCCTGGACGCGGTCTCCAGCGCCGGCGCAGTCGATATTGAAATGGACGAGTGGGGCATCGATGTGTGCATCGGCGGATCCCAAAAGGCGCTGGGCGCGACGCCGGGCATAGCTTTCTGCGCAGTCGGGCCGCGAGCCTGGGAAGCGCACAAGGTTTCCACGGCTCCGCGCTTTTACTTCGACTGGACCGCGTACAAGGAGGCCATGGAGCGTCCGGACTCGGAGAGCCCCTGGACGCCGGCCATATCGGTACTGCAGGGCATGGTTGCAGCCTTGCGAGTAGCCCGCGACGAGGGCCGTGAGGGGATTCTCGAGCGGCACAAGCTGCTCTCGAGGGCCATCAAAGCCGGAGTGCAGGCGCTGGGGCTGCCCTTGATGGGGGAGGACCCCGAGCGGGCGGTGGTGGTTACTGCGGTCAAGAACCCACCCGGATTGACCGACAAGCAGATTGTGGGGCTGCTCCGCTCCAAGTACGGCATCATCGTGGCCCCCGGACAGGGGCCGATGAAGGGCCAGGTCTTTCGCATCGGGCATCTGGGCTGGTTTGAGCCCCTGGACATCCTGCGCTTTTTTGGAGCGCTGGAGCTGGTTCTGGACGAACTCGGTTATGAGCTGACTCCCGGTGCCGGAGTGGCGGCAGCCGAGGCCGTGTTCAAGGGTTAAGCAAAACTACTATGAGAGTACTCGTTCCCGAACCCCTCGCCGAAGAGGGGATTCGCCAGCTGCGCAAAGAAGTGAAAGTCGATGTCCTCACGGATCTGGACCGGCAGGGCTTCCTGGACGTAATCGGGGAGTACGACGCCGTCATCGTGCGGTCGTCAACCCAGATCGACAAGGAAGCGATTGACAGGGCATGGCGACTGAAGGTGGTGGGCCGGGCCGGCATCGGTCTGGACAACATCGATGTAGAGGCCGCTACGCGACGGGGCCTCCTGGTGGTTAACGCGCCGCAGAGCAACATCATTTCGGCCGCCGAGCACTCGGTCGCCCTCTTGCTGGCGCTGGCGCGCCAGATCCCCGCCGCCGACGCCTCGCTTCGCTCCGGCAAGTGGGAGCGCTCCAAGTTCAACGGTGTCGAGCTATACGGCAAGACGCTGGGCGTGGTTGGCCTCGGCCGGATCGGCACCCTGGTGGCCCAGCGCCTGGCCGCGTTCGGCATGCATCTGCTGGTTTACGACCCGTACGTCACCGAGAGCCGGGCGGCGAACTTGGGTGCGACGCTGGCTGCGGACTTAGATGAGCTGTGTCGCCAGGCCGACTTCATCACTATTCACCTGCCCAAGACCTCTGAGACGAAGGGCCTGATGGGGTCGAAGCAATTTGCGGTCATGAAGCCGGGCGTGCGCATCATCAACGCCGCCCGGGGCGGCATCATGGACGAGCAGGCGCTGCTCGATGCGCACGAATGGGGCATCGTGGCCGGCGCCGCCATCGATGTTTTCGATAAGGAGCCCCCTCCGGCCGACCACCCCTTATTCAAGGTTCCGGGGTTTGTGGTCACACCCCACTTGGGAGCCTCCACGCAGGAAGCGCAGGAGAAGGCGGGCACCTCCATCGCCGAGCAGGT
>JAHWKV010000328.1 GCA_019347725.1 Actinomycetota bacterium | reverse complement strand
GGGAAGGCCGGGAAATGCCGTACGCCCCGGTGCCGGGGCACCGGGGCATACGGGTGACGATGAGTCAGGAGGCGAGGACCTCGTCAAGGATGGCCTCGGCCTTGTCCTCGTTCGTGGACTCGGCCAGCGCCAGCTCGGAGACGAGGATCTGGCGAGCCTTCGCCAGCATCCGCTTCTCGCCGGCGGACAGGCCCTTTTCGGCCTCCCGGCGAGCCAGGTTACGGACAACCTCTGCTACTTGATAAATGTCACCGGAGCGCAGCTTCTCGACGTGAGTCTTGAACCTACGGCTCCAGTTGGTCGGCATCCGACATTCCTTCGACCTTAGGACCTTAAATACTTTTTCCAGCTCGTCCTGTGCGATAACGTCTCTGATGCCGACGCCATCGGTGTTGTCGACGGGAACCATAAGGGTTAGATCTCCGTAGGCAAGCCTAAGAATGTAGTACTCCTTGGTCTCACCCTGGAACTCTTTCTGCTCTAGGCTTTTTATAATTGCTGCACCGTGGTGTGGGTAAACAACCTTGTCGCCAATCTGAAAGGTGGTGCCTGAAGGCAATCAGTCCTCCTTTAGTTTTCATGGCGGGCCCAAGGGCCCTTTGAAACTGCACCCCCGAAGATTTACGGAAAAGTAACGCGCGCCTCCAAGGGGGTATTCTATGGTAACAGGCGCAGCACTGCTCCGGCAATGGTAGAGCCGGTAGTAATAACTGCTAGGACCCGAGTCTCACCAGCGCCTGGTTGATTGTGCGCACCGGCACCATCTGCTCAAGATCCGGCTCGGCGGCGCCCCCCTGCGCCTCGCCGGAACCGCCTGCGGGCATCAGAATGCTCGTAAACCCCAGCCTGATCAACTCGGCGGCGCGTGAGGACATACCCGCCACAGACCTAACTTCCCCGCCAAGGCCCACCTCGCCCACCGCCGCCAACCCGGGGGGCAGCGGCTTATCGCAACGCGCGCTAGCCAGAGCCAGACATAGCGCGAGGTCGATTCCCGGCTCGGCGCCTCGGAGCCCACCGGCGATCGACACGTACACGTCGCTGGAGGACAGGCTTATTCCCGCCCGCCGCTCCAAGATGGCCAGCGCCACCCCCAACCGAGCAGATTCCACCCCCTGCGCCACCCGGCGCGGCAGGGGCGCAGACGTAGGTGCCGTCAGAGCCTGCACCTCCAGAGCCACGGGCCGGCGCCCCTCCAGAATGCAGCCGACCGCAGAACCTGCCACCGATTCAGGTCGCTCCGCTAGGAAGAAACGCGACGCATCGGGAACCTCGCTCAGTCCCTTAGAACCCATCTCGAAGACACCCATCTCCGCCGCGGGCCCAAAACGGTTCTTGATCCCCCGCACAGTGCGCAGGACGTGGCCTTGGTCGCCCTCGAAGGTAATCACCACGTCCACCAGATGCTCCAGCGCCCTGGGTCCGGCTATGGAGCCGTCCTTGCATATGTGGCCGACCAAGACGACCACGCTGCCCTCAGCCCGCGCTGCGCGGGTCAGATGTGCGGCCGAGAGCCTGACCTGGGACACAGAGCCCGGTTCGGCAGCGGAGTCTGCGTTGCGCAGCGTTTGCACGGAGTCCACCATCACCACATCGGCTCGGCCGACCAGCGGCTCGATCGCGCCGACGTCGGTGGACGCGGTGAGTTGTGCAGACAGCGGTCCGCCCAGACGTCTAGCTCGGGCGGCCACCTGCTCCAGCGACTCCTCACCGCACACCAGCAACACGCGCCGGCCCGATTCCTCGATGCCGGCCGCCGCCTGCAAAAGCAGCGTAGATTTTCCGACACCGGGCTCGCCGGCGATCAGCACCATAGAACCGGCCACCAATCCCCCGCCCAGCACCCGGTCCAGTTCGCCGAGCCCGGTGGAGATGCGTTCGGTGCGCCCGAAGGCGACACTGCCGATATCCACGGTGGCCCCGGCCGTGGGCGCCGGCTGATCACGGGAGGGGGGTCGTGCGTCTTCGGCAAATGACTCCCACGCCTTACACATCGGGCACCGCCCCATCCATTGGATGGATCGGTGCCCGCACTCGGTGCATACCAGTGCCGTCGAAACCATGGGCCCAATGTAGGGACGCCCTATGACAAAAAAGCGCCCCCATTCAATGGGGGCGCTTTTTTTGTATATCTACCCGTCCTACTTATCCGTACCGGCTCCCGCCAACTCGGCTTCAGAGCCCTTGCGGTGCGTGCTCGTGAAGACGATCTTGCGCTTGCCCGGGT
>JAHWKV010000327.1 GCA_019347725.1 Actinomycetota bacterium | reverse complement strand
CCCGAATCGAGGGCGGCACCGACATCGAGGTCGCCGACGGGCTTCTCGACATCGAATCCCTCAAACTCAGATGCTGCGCACAGAGCGTGCCCGCAGATGCCGGCGCGCGGATCATCGAACTCCTCGAACACGCTGCGGAAGCCCCGGTCGAGGCAGCCGAGTCGCCACCAGGCGATCCAGCCCTGGGAGGCGGAGATAGGCGGCGGCCTGATGGGTGAGACCGTCTTCGCGGTGCCCCGGGCGGGCTGCTATGTGCCCGGAGGTCGGGGCTCGTACCCGTCTTCGGTCTTAATGACCGCGATACCGGCAGGGGTCGCCGGAGTTGAGCAGATCGCCTTGTGCGTGCCGCCGGCGGCCGATGGCACGTTGCCCAAGGCCACGCTCGCCGCTGCCAAGGTCGCCGGGGTCACCGAGATCTACAAGGTGGGTGGAGCGCACGCCATCGCCGCGCTGGCCTACGGCACTGAATCCATTCCCAAGGTCGAAGTCATCGTCGGCCCCGGCAATATCTTCGTAGCGACGGCAAAACAGCAGGTAGCAGGGCTGGTCGGGATCGACTCCATAGCCGGGCCCAGCGAGATCGCGGTGGTAACCGACGGTCGGACCGACCCCCGAGTGGTGGCCTTGGATCTTATCGCTCAGGCGGAGCACGGCCCCGACGGCATGTCCATCATGGTGACCTGGGAGGAAGAGGCGCTCGTCTACGTAGCGCAGGAGCTGGAGATCGTGCTCTCCGAGATCAACGCCTCCGACGATCTGCGCCAGGCGATGGAGAGCGGGTGCGTCGGCGTTGCAGTGCGGGATCTTAAGCAGGCGGCCGATTGCATCAACCGGTTTGCACCCGAGCACCTGGAGCTTTTGTTCGATGGCGCCAAGGACAACTACCGGATGTTCCGCCACGCCGGGGTCATTTTTATCGGGGAGGACTCGCCCGTCCCGCTCGGCGACTACGTGGGCGGCTCCAACCACGTGCTGCCTACCGGCGGCGGGGCGCGCTGGGCGTCGGGCCTTAGGACCTCACACTTTCAGCGGGCGTGTGCGGTAGTCCGCCACAACCGGGAGTCGTTGTGGGAGTCCGCTCACCACATCGAGGCATTTGCACAGGCCGAGGGTCTGGTGAACCACAGCCGTGCGGTAAAGGCGAGATTTAATGAGGACTACACGTTAGAGCAAGTAGAGTAATTAGATGAGCGATCAGTTGCGTCTAGCGCCCGAGGAGCGGTCCGATCTGGCCGACGTCGAGCCCTACCGCGCTCCGCAGCTAGACGCGGCCGTTAAGCTCAACACGAACGAAAGCCCGTACCCGCCGCCGGACTCATTCATTCAGGAGCTGCAAGGCCGGGTGACCGGCTTGGGCCTCAACCGGTACCCGATCCGCGACTTCTACGACGTGCGCGAAGGCTTGGCGTCCCACTTGGGCACGCTGACCGACCGGGTCTGGCTGGCCAACGGCTCCAACGAGATAATTCTGCAGCTGTTGCTGGCTTTCGGAGGCGCCGAGCGTAAGGTGATGACGTTCGAGCCGACCTACGGCATGCACGGGCAGATCACCAAGATCAGCGGAACCCGGCACCTGCGGGCTCGTCGCAACCCCGATTTCACGATGCACGCCGAGGCGTCGATCGAGGCCGTTCAGCTACACCGCCCCGACGTGGTGTTTCTGTGCTCGCCCAATAACCCGACCGGCAACACCAACAGCGCCGAGGAGGTGCAAGCGATCTGTGAGGCCTCCGGAGCGCTGGTCGTACTGGACGAGGCGTACGTGGAGTTTTCCAACCACGACCACATGAGGCTGATTGAGGAGTTCGACAACCTGGTCATCACTCGCAGCTTCTCCAAGTCGTGGCGGCTGGCCGGCGCCAGGATCGGCTATCTGCTCGCCCAGCCGCGGATAATCGAGCAAATCCAGAAGGTACGGCTCCCGTATCACTTCTCGAGCCTCTCTCAGGCGGTGGTGCTGACTGCGCTGAACCACACCGAGGAGATGCTCGGCCCCATCCAGACCCTCATTCACGGTCGGGAGAAGCTGTACCGGGAGCTGTCGACGACCCGAGGGGTCACCGCGTACCCGAGCGACGCCAACTTCATCCTGTTCCGCACCGACGCGCGACCGGCTACCGAGGTGTGGCGGGCGCTGTTGGACGAGGGGATCTTCGTCTGTTCTATCCCCACGATGTACTGTCTTCTCAGAGCCCACAAGCAAGTCCGGGAACGGCGGCCTCAGCGTCGTCACCCCCGCTACGCGGCG
>JAHWKV010000326.1 GCA_019347725.1 Actinomycetota bacterium | reverse complement strand
CTGGCCACCTCCCAGCCGGTCCGGTCCGAGTCACCCTGACCCTGCAGCTCTTTTGGCGACCGGCCCGCCGAGGAGGTAGTCGGTGCGCTGGACGAGGGACAGCCGGTTGTCGACCGAGCGGTCCCAGGGGAGCAGCGAGCGCCAGTGCTTGCGCAGGATCTGGATTACCGCCAGCTCTAGGTCCACGGCTGGCGAGAGCCGCCGGTCGAGTCGGAGTGAGGAGTGGGGAAAGGTGATGATCACCCCGGCAGGCGACGAGACCCGTTCGGGGATCGAGCTTGAAGGCGCTTACTCCCGGCCCTTCACGATCCAGCGAAACTGGTCCGGGCCGGTCGGTTACTACTTCGAGCAGGTCGTGGTAAAGCAGGACGATGAGGTGGCTTTTGAGAGTGAGCCCAAGCAGATCTTTGTTCGAGGCCTGCAATCGCAGACCAGTTACACGGACACTGTAGACCAGCGCATTCGGCTAAAGCCCGGACCGTGTCAGGTGGCGTTCCTTATCGACGGGGTGCTGATGGCTTACACCGACATCGAGGCCTTCACCCTCGCTCCGGCGGGCGCCTGAGGTCGCGAAATTGGAGGGGTTGCACAGATAATGGCTTTAGAGCGTCCCGACCCACATGTAATTGTCATCTTCGGCGCCTCGGGTGACTTAACGCGGCGCAAGGCGATACCGGCGCTCTACAACCTGTACGCCGAGAATCTCTTACCCCGCCATTTTGCGGTGGTCGGTTACTCCAGGACCGACATGTCTACGAGCGAATTTCGCGCCGCTATGGGGCAAGCCGTAGCCCGCTACAGCCGATCGGGAATCTCGCAGCGCCACTGGCGGCCGTTTTCCGAGACTCTCAACTACTTCTCCGGCACCTATACCGAACCCGAGGACTGGGAGCGTTTCAAGAAGTTTCTCGATCAGATCGATTCCGAGCACGGTACGCAAGGGCGCCGCCTCTATTACTGTGCCACGCCACCGTCGGCGTTCCCGCAGATCGCCAACCTTCTGGGCAAGGCGGAGCTCACCGACAACTCCCGCATCGTTATCGAAAAGCCTTTCGGTTACGACCTGGAAAGTGGACAGGAGCTCAACTCCAGCCTGCATGAAGTGTTCGAGGAGGACCAGATCTTTCGGATCGACCACTACCTGGGCAAGGAGACGGTCCAAAACATCCTGGTTTTCCGGTTCTCCAACGGCATGTTCGAACCCATTTGGAACCGCCACTACATCGACTCGGTACAGATAGACGTAGCCGAGTCCGTCGGGGTCGAAGGCCGCGGATCCTTCTACGAAGGTGCCGGCGCTATACGGGACATCGTCCAGAACCACACGTTGCAGTTGCTGGCGACCTTGACGATGGAGCCTCCGGCCCGCTTTTACGCGGAATCAATCCGCAATGAGAAGGTCAAGCTCCTGCGCTCGGTTGTGCCCATCGAGCCGGATTGCTGCGTGAAGGGTCAGTACACCTCCGGAGTGGTCAACGGCCGGTCGGTGCCCGGCTACCGGGAAGAGTCCGGTGTCGAAAAGGGCTCGAAGACCGAAACGTACGCCGCGATGAAGCTCGGCATCGAAAACTGGCGCTGGGCCGGTGTGCCCATTTTCGTGAGGACGGGCAAGCGGCTACCTAAGCGGGCAACGACGATCACCGTGGTCTTCCAGGACGCGCCGCACATGCTCTTTGAGAACTCGGGGCTGCAAAAGCCCGAACCGAACCACCTGACGATCAGAGTTCAGCCGGACGAGGGGATCACGCTGACGTTCGGCGCCAAGGTGCCGGGCCCGGACATGGAGGTGGCGGCCGTGGATATGCGGTTCGACTACGACGAGTCGTTCATGGCCGAACCCGCCGAGGCCTACGAGCGGCTGATCCTCGATGCTATGTCCGGAGACGCCACGCTGTTCACCCGTGCCGACGAGATCGAGCAGGCGTGGGAGATCGTGGAGCCCATCCTTCCGCAGAGCGACGTAGAGTTCTACCAAGCGGGCACCTGGGGCCCCGAAGCCGCGGATGAATTGGTGGAGCCGCGCGGTTGGCTATAGCGCCGGCTTAAGTCCCGCTTAGCGTTCGAGCGCAACCGTGTCTCCTTCCTCTACCCCGGCTGCGGACAGTTCCCCCTCGTTTAGCTCCACGGCGCCTATGTAGGGTTGCTCCGGCCCGTGGGTAGGGCAGGGCAGCTCAGTTTCGCAAGGCTGCATCTGTTCGATTCCGACTATTCGCCCGGCCTCGTCCCAGAACGCGATATCCAGGGGAATC
>JAHWKV010000325.1 GCA_019347725.1 Actinomycetota bacterium | reverse complement strand
CCGTCGGGAAACGGCAGGTTTTGGGCGTCTTCTACCCGGAAGTCGGCTTTCAACCCGTCGGCGGCCGCGCGGCCTTTGGCCCGTTCGATCAACCCGGGTACGTAGTCGATGCCCGTAACCTCACAGTATCTGCGAGCCGCGACCAGCGCCGCAGTCCCGCTGCCGCACGCCACATCCAGCACGCGCTCTCCTCCATGCGGGTCAACTGCCTCGCAAAGCACCTCGGCCATACAGACGTTCTGGCGGGCGATCTCGTTAAAGTCACCCTTAGACCAGGTATCCCGCTGGCGCTCGGTAATAGTTTGGTAGTCCAGAGAGTCGCCCTTGTCTGTCACACCTATCACCCCTTGGTGCCACCTAACGCGCTAGATCACCCGGCCAGGTTTTGGGCGGCACCAGCCAGTAGGTCGAAATTGCCGTACCTTAGAACGATCGGGTCCCCGGAGGGTTCCCTTCTGCAATCAGGATCCAGGTGGCCGCCTTTTTCCGCATGAACCTTCACCAGCTCCTTCACACACTCCGCCAGCAAGGCGTCGGTGTACTTGACGCCCCGTCGTGCGATCTCCTGCTGAAGCTGGATCCGGGTAGCCAGCGTGACAGTCACCTGAACGCAGCCCTGCGAGGGAGCGTCGGTCACCCGGTACGTCGCCCGGAACTTGGAGGCACGTCCCTCCCGCTGAAAAGGTCGATACACTTCGATATTCAGTGGCTTCCTCCTACTGCATATATGTGCCGTGCTGCCGGATCAAAGGCTTGCTTGCACCTGGCCAGTCAACACCGAGGATTCGAACGAGGCCGAGTATAACTCCGCGTCACCTTAGGTCCTCGGGTCACTCCCCGGTTACCCCCTTGCGCTGTCGGCGTCAACCAACGGTCCACGGTCGCGCCACAGCGAGTAGAGCACCTCGTACGCTTCGCGACGGACGTCGACCGCTTCGTAGGCATCCGGAATGGTCCGTGCCAACTCGGAATCCCGAAACTCGGCCAGAGCCTCGTCGCTGTCGAAGAAGTAGATGCCGCAGCCGCCGCCGGTGGCGTTGTCGCGCCCGTAGACCTTCTGTTGAAGGCCGGGTACGTCGCGAAAGCGGGGCCGCCGGTCGGCTAGCCGGCGTTCAAACTCCTTCCACGACAGGTCCGACTTGATACGCACAAATAGGATTGCCCCCACAAGGTATCGCCTCCCCTCGTCTGCCGGCCTCGGTCCGAAGGTTTGGCTATGTAGCCGAAGCCAGCGCTTCGAGCTTTGCTCACCGTACAAAGTATCGCGGTTTCAGGTAGCCCCTGGCGACCGTTTTGAGCAGGCCCAAGAGGAAGGGGCCGAG
The DNA here is from genome assembly GCA_019347725.1 of Actinomycetota bacterium. GTDB lineage: Bacteria > Actinomycetota > CADDZG01 > JAHWKV01 > JAHWKV01 > JAHWKV01. The sequence continues at coordinate 928 of JAHWKV010000325.1, read as the reverse complement.
TTGCTGTCTTATATCTCCCGTGACCAGGTGGCAACTTCGCCGCTCGCAGCCTATTCCTTGCCGGAGGCTTCCCTGTCCACGACCACCTGAGTCTTCAGCGCCTCTTCGAGCTCAGCCATTTTTTGCGCTTCCGACTTCTGGCGGTCGATCTTGCCGACGTACGGGTTCACCCTTTGAGCCTGGCCGCCCATATGGAAAGCCTCCCCCGGAAGCACGTTGTCGAAAGCTTCCCCGTACATCTCCCTAAGCTCCGCCCGCCGCTCCGCGAAGGTCTGCCGCACCTTCTTGATCTTCTTGAAATCCTCGGATGCCGGATTTACCGACAGGCCGTCCTCGGTTGGAGGGTTGTAGTAGCGGCTGCGGAACGGCTTCCACAGGATCTCGCGAGAGTACCGGCCGTCGCGGCCTCTTTTTGAGACAACCTTCCCTCCGGCCTCCTTACCGAGCTCCAGGATCTCTTGCGCCGACTCCAGTTCGCCGCAGGCGATTTTTTCAAGGAGCCACTCGGCCTTGTCCATGGTGATGTCCTTGAGATCGAGCATGACATCGCCGCCTTCGTCGGTTAGGACTGCGACGTAGTCGGGATCCAGGTCGTCTTCGCGGGAAAGGTGATTCTCCACGTCTTCCCGCAGGTTGATGACCAGCCCGCCGCTGTCGCCGCCGCGCTTCCACCAGTCGAGGACGAAGTTGCCCATGTACAGCTCGTTGCCGTCTACGTCGATAGCCGTGATGGAATCCCCCATGTCCTCGATCGGCTTGAGCTTGAAGCCGGCTCTCTCCGCAGAGTCGACTGTGGCCTGAAGATCACGCATACCGTCGAGTGCAACGCGAAAAGTGAAGGATTTGTACAAGAGGTCGTCCTCCCTAGGTTGAATTACGGGTGACTCATTCTCTCAAGGTTCTGAGAATAATGCGGTCCAACACCGTG
>JAHWKV010000324.1 GCA_019347725.1 Actinomycetota bacterium | reverse complement strand
GTTCGGCCTGGCGGCCCTCACCGTGGTGGTCGCCGGATACAACCAACAGGGCCAGGAAAATGAGCGGACAAACGTCCTGCTGCCTATCGGACGCCGTGAGACCGCTTGGAAGGTCGCTGCCGGGGTCCTGGGATCCCGCCCATCCCAGCTCAACGCCGACACCCTTACGCCCAGACCTCACCGGGCACTGGTCAAGAACGTGGTTCTGGTCGCTCTGTCCGTGGGGGTTGCCGGCGCCGTCGCCACCATGGTGGTCGGAATCACGGGTGTGCTTGTATTTCTTCTGCTTCCCCTAGGCTGGATGGCCCAGTACCTGGGTTACAAGGTCGCCGGTCACGGGATCGACGCCGATTACGTGATCGTCCGCTCCGGCGCACTGGTGACCACTACCAGCATCGTACCCAGGACCAACCTGCAGCACTTTCAATTGAGTTGGTCCGCCTTACAAGAGAGCTTCGAGCTGGCCACAGTGCGCCTGCACATACCCCGTTCGGTCCCCCGTGCCCGGGACATGGACCGCAGGGAAGCAGCCCGCTGGTTCAGCCTCCTCGGCAAGCCGGCGGAGGAAGCCTAGCCCCCGCCCAGCAGCCCGCCTAGAAGATCGTTGCCCGGGCCGGCAGGCTCTGCCGGCGCCACCGCCGGCTGGGAGGCCGCCGCCGGCTGCGAGGCCGCCGCCGCTAAGGGTGGATCCTGACCGAACTCGGGTTGCGGGTTCTCGCCGGACGGCCCCCCGTAGACGTAGACAGTGCTGCCGATGGTGGCTCGATCGGCGAACCAGTCGGCAAACTGCATCGGCACCCTCACGCAGCCGTGGGAGGCGGGGCCCGTCGGCACCGACCTGGCACCGTGGAAGGCGATGCCGCCGTTGAAGTAGGAGGGGCGGTACAGCGAGCCCAAGGGCGCGTGCCGCCAACCCTGGAGCTTGCGGTCGATCCTGTACGTCCCGTTGGGGGTCACCGCCCGCCGTGTGTACCCCTGGGAGGTAAACAGCTCGTTGTTCCCCGTCGAGGTGGGCACCGTGGCCAGCACTCCCCCGTTTTCAACCACAAACACTACCTGCCGCGGGATGTCCACCTCGAAATGACTGGGTGGTCCGGAAAACCTCGGCTGCGGTCGAGTCGCGGTTTCCAGCCGCGAAAGCGTCGCCGCATCGATCTCGCCGGTTCTGTTGAGCCCTTCGACCTTCTGGAAGGCAGTGAGACCGTGTTTGAGCGCTCCGTCCATAACGCCGTCAACTTCACCAACCAAGTAGCTGAGCGCGACTAGGCGGTTTTCGACATGGGCGATGTTGGCATTCTGCACGGGCCCCGGCGCTGGGGCCGGCTGTGGGGCTGCAGCGGGCTGTGCGGCTGCAGCGGGCTGTGCGGCTGCAGCAGGCTGTGCAAGCGGCTGAACTGGAGCCGGTGCTGCGGGCTGCGCCTCTACCGCCTCGGGTACCTGTTCCCCCTCCGCGCTGCGCTCCTGCGTAACGTCAACCTCGACAGATTCGTGGGAAGCGGGAGGCGGACCTGCTGCTGCAAAAGAGCTGGCTAGGGTGGGCACCGCTACGGCTACTGGAATCAACAGGGCCAAAGAGACCATGATTGTCGTTGCCTTGGTCCACACGAACCCGTTCATTCCAACCAACTCCTAACTTCGGCCGGTCCGCCCTTGCTGCCTCAGCCACCCGTACCAGAATATTCCTTACGCAACTCCACCGCTGCGGCGACCATATTTTTCAAGCTTGGCTCGGTTTCTTCCCAGCCACGAGTCTTGAGGCCACAGTCGGGGTTTACCCAAATCCAGCGGCGGTCAAGCTTAGTGCTTGCGATTCTCAGCTTCTCGGCCATCTCCTGCACCGAAGGCACCCGCGGCGAGTGAATGTCGTAAACGCCGGGACCCACCGACCGGGCGTAGCCTTGACCGGCGAAGTCGTCGAGCAACTCCATGTTGGAACGAGAGGCCTCGATCAAAGCCACGTCGACGTCGAGGGCATCGATGGCTTCTATGATGTCGCCGAATTCCGAGTAGCACATGTGCATCTGGATGTTGGTTTCATCGTCGACGCCGGCGGTGGTGAGCCGGTCGAAGATACCGAACTCGCGCTCGCGGAGCCGCTCGTCGATCAGCGGCGGCCGCCTGCCACCGGCAATGCCGCCCGCCTCGCAAATCTCCCGCGCCGTCTGGCGCGCGCGGACATAAGGCGAGGACAGCACGATTTCCGGCTTTTCGCCGTCGGGGAGCGCGGCGAACCAGCGGCCCACGGCCTGCGCCTGACGGTGGC
>JAHWKV010000323.1 GCA_019347725.1 Actinomycetota bacterium | reverse complement strand
CGCCGACGTGTAACCTAGTGGGCATCGAGTCGTACTTGGCGTGGGATCGGTATGCCAGTGCGATTGCATCTCCAACGCCGCCGGACCGCAACTCGGAGCTGGAGTTTGAGCTGGTCGCTGAGTTCGAGGACGTGGTCCATATTTACAGGGTTCGTCCCAGCGCGGGCGTTTGCACGACGTAGCAGAGACCCCGTTAAGCAGACGGGCTGAGTGAGTTTGTTGCCACGTACTTCGCGTGGTGGCTGTTTATCACTCCGCTCGAAAATGTTTGGCCTCGTCGAATCATGATCGGAACCCTCGCCCTTTATGGGCTGTATTTGTTGCTGCTTCGTTTGGTGAGAAGCGAGAAGGCTTACGTGGGCGGGGGCTTGACGGCAGCGGTGCTCCTGTCGGCTTTGTTAGTGGTGGCCTGGGTTCCATAGATCCCCCAAGCGGTGGCCGTTTCTCCATATGGGAGCGCAAACTTGGCAGAGTTTAGGGCGGCCGTCGACTTCATCGATTCACCTCCGGAGCAGGCGCGAGTCTATGGCTATGGCTGGTGGTCGGCCCCACAGCTTGGCGTCCACGTCGGCCGTACGGTCCAGGATCTTTCGGTGTTGCCTGTTGTGCGATCGCAGGTCAAGACGCATATATGATCTGGGAGGACGGCGCCTCGAGACTGTCGGCACCGGAGCCTCCGACGCGCGATTCCGAATTCGCTTATAAGTTGGTGGCACAGTTTAAAGATACCGCCGATATCTATAGCGTCCGGCCGGCCGAGGGGCTCTGGGGCGACCAAGTCGGCTGATCTGGGACTCTTGGGAGTTAGGCTCGGACTCTTCGATCGACGATTTCCCGACGGGGGGCTTGAACTGCGTGTAGTCGTAACGGGCGCCGGGGGATTCGTCGGCGGCTTCATGGTCGAGGAGCTCCTAGCAGCCGGCCACGAAGTCGCCGCTTTCATCCACACCAATGCAGGTCGGAACCCGTGGGCCGGCAGCGCTGCAGGTTATGGGCGACCTGCATGGGTTCGGAGTGTGGACGTGACGAGTCAGCATGCTATGGACGATGCCTTGGCAGAAGTGATTCCGGAGGGGGTGGTGCATCTTGCCGCCCGGGCCGACCCCGGTTCGTCGTGGCGACACGCCAGCGAAACCTACTGCATCAATATCTTGGGAACGAGCGTGCTGCTCGAGGTCCTCAGGAGGTATGCGCCGAGGGTGCTGCTGGTGGGTTCCGCCCTGCAGTACGCGCGGCCCGGAGACGGCAGCCCCCTATCGGAGGAAGACCCTCTTGCGGCCGAGTCTCCATATTCGCTCAGCAAGATTACCCAGGAGCAGATTGGCCAACTTCACGTGGCGCGCCACGGGGCCAGGGCGGTGTGGACCCGGTCGTTCAATCACACGGGCCCGGGGCAAAGCACCAAGTACGCCGTCGGCTCCTTCGCGGCGCAGGCTGCGGCGATTCAGCGCGCGGGTGGTAAAGGCACCTTTAAGGTCGGAAATCTAGGGGCTCGCCGTGACTTTCTCGATGTACGTGACGTCGTCAAGGCGTACCGGCTGTTGTTGGAAAGCGGTAAGGCAGGCCAGGCTTATAACGTATCTTCCGGAAGCGCGGTTTCCTTGGGCAGCGTCCTGGACAGCCTGGTTAAGCTTGCCGGTCTCGAGGGCAGTGTCGAGATCCAACAAGCACCCCGACCGGCCAACCGCGATATCTTGGTGGGAAATCCAACCAAGATTCGTGATGCGGTCGGCTGGGAACCGGAAATACCGCTTTCCAAGTCCCTGACCGATACGTTGATCTCCTACGGGGGGTCTGTATGAAGAAGGCGTGGTAAATGAAAAAGGCATTGATTACCGGGGTTACCGGACAGGACGGCTCTTACTTAAGCGAACTGCTGCTCAGCAAGGGTTACGAGGTGCACGGACTGAAGAGGCGATCATCGTCTTTCAATACTGAACGGCTCGACGGTGTCTATCGAGACATTCATGAGTCGGGGGTGACCTTCTTTACTCACTACTCGGACCTGGCCGACTCGGTGTCGCTGATCAATTTGATCAGGGAGATACAGCCGGACGAGATCTACAACCTCGCCGCGCAAAGCCACGTGCGCGTGTCGTTCGACATCCCCGAGTACACCGGTGACGTCACCGGGCTGGGCGTTGCGCGCATATTGGAGGCCATTCGTGCCGCGGGGGTGTCGACTCGCTTCTATCAGGCCTCATCGTCGGAGATGTTTGGTGCCAGCCCCGCTCCCCAGGACGAGTCGACGCCGCTGCAGCCGCAGAGCCCCTACGGCGTCGCCAAACTCTACG
>JAHWKV010000322.1 GCA_019347725.1 Actinomycetota bacterium | reverse complement strand
GTCTGCGTTGGGTTGAGGAGAGGTTGCGGAGAGGTTGCCGGGGCGTTACTTTGATGCGGCGAGCGCGGCTGTTCTGGCCTCGGATCGTTCGACGGCCACCTTCACGAACTCCCGGAACATAGGGTGAGCCCGCGTCGGACGCGATTTGAACTCAGGATGGAATTGAGACGCCATGAAAAAGGGGTGACCGGGCAACTCGACGATCTCGACCAGCCGCCCATCCGGGGATGTCCCCGACAAGACCAGCCCCGCCTGCGTGAGGGCCTCGTGGTAAGCGGGATTGACCTCGTAACGGTGCCGGTGCCGTTCGTAGATGACCTCTTGTCCGTAGACCTGGTGCGCCTTGCTCCCCGGCCACAACCGCGACGGATACAAACCCAGCCGCATCGATCCACCCTTTTCGTCGACCTCTTCTTGATCCGGCATCAGGTCGATTACGGGGTGAGGAGTCATCTCGTCGAACTCGTGCGAGTTGGCGCCGGGTAGCCCGGCTACATTCCTGGCGAACTCGATAACCGCACACTGCAAACCCAGGCAAAGACCCAAGAAGGGTATCGAGCGCTCTCTGGCCACCTGCACTGCGTTGACCTTACCTTCGATACCGCGAATGCCGAAACCGCCTGGAACCAGCACTCCGTCCAGGCTCAGAATCGTATCCAGTCCCCCGGTTGTCAGGTGCGACAGCATGGGGGTGGCCTCTTGTTCATCCGAACCGGCCGGCTTCTCATCGGAGGCGACCCAAACTATTTCGATATCCGCTCCTACCTCGTAACCGCCGGCCTTTACCGCCTCGATGACCGACAGGTAGGCGTCGGGCAGATCCACGTACTTGCCGAAGAGGCCGATCCGAACCTTGCCCTTGGGGTGCTCAATGCGATCCACCAGGGCCTGCCACTCCGATACGTCGGGCGTCCCTGCGGACATTTGCAGGTGATTGAGCACGAAGCCATCCAAGCCCTCGTCCTGCAGTACAAGAGGAATGCGGTAGATGTTGGAGGTGTCCATGGCCGAGGCAATGCCGCGGACCTCGACGTCGCACAGCAAGGAAATCTTCTGCTTCAGCTGCGGCGTTATCGCCCGGTCGGACCGAATCACCAGAGCGTCGGGCTGGATTCCGATACTGCGCAGCTCCCGTACCGAGTGCTGCGTGGGCTTGGTCTTGAGCTCACCGGACGGACCGATATATGGTGCCAGGGTCACGTGTACGTAGCAGACGTTCTCCCTGCCCACCTCGAGCCTAAGCTGCCGGATGGCCTCCAGGAAGGGCAGGCTCTCGATGTCGCCCACGGTTCCGCCGACCTCGGTGATAACAACCTGCGCCTCGGCGGACTGACCGGCTCGAAGTATCCGGTCCTTGATCTCATTTGTGATGTGGGGAATCACCTGCACGGTGTCGCCGAGATAATCGCCCCGGCGCTCCTTGGCGATCACGGATTGGTAGATGGCGCCGGTGGTGACGTTGGAGCTGCGCCGGAGATTCTCGTCGATAAAGCGCTCATAGTGACCTAGGTCCAGGTCCGTCTCTGCGCCGTCGTCGGTCACGAAAACCTCACCGTGCTGAAACGGACTCATCGTCCCCGGATCCACGTTGATATAGGGATCCAGCTTCTGCATCGTTACGCGAAGCCCGCGGTATTTGAGGAGGCGGCCTAGAGAGGCGGCGGTAAGGCCCTTGCCTAGACTAGAGGCAACTCCGCCGGTTACAAAAATATGCTTGGCCACTGAACCTTAGATTATCAGAACCTTAGAGGCTACCGGAAGCTTTCTCAGCGTCCCTAGGCGAACATTGTTCCCGATTCCGTGCGGCCAGCCGCCGCCCGCCGCCGGCCAGCGCCGGCGAATCGCCCTTGCCGGACGGGTAGACCAGCACCAGGTAAGCCAGGCAGAATGTGAGCATCGAGGCTGCAACACCGGCGATAATCGCCCCCGAGTCGTTCACGAGGCTGCCCAGCACCGCAGCTACGGTTGCAGCCGCCAGACCAACGTCCAGGGCCGGCAGCTTTGCGCGGACCGCGGCCAGGGGACGGGGCGGGAACCGAACCAGGAACACCCAAAACGCGACCGCCAGCGGGATGGTGGCCACCCAAAACGACGAGACCGAGACCTGCAAGTTGGCGAGCAGCTTGCGCTCCACTATGGAGTACAGGGGCCCGAAGCCTTCATTGATCACCCGCTCGATAAGCCGGCCCAGATGGGTTCGTCGCTCGGCCGGCCGCGCCAGATCCAGCAAACCGAACGCGCTGACCGCCAGGACGGTAGCGGCCGCTCCGGCTGCAACGGTACGCCAGCGTATCCTGC
>JAHWKV010000321.1 GCA_019347725.1 Actinomycetota bacterium | reverse complement strand
GCGCATCGTGCGCGGGTTCTGCGACGACGGCCGGATTGTCGCCGCCATCTGCCATGCCCCGTGGATCCTGGTGGAGGCCGGCGTGGCGCGCGGGCGCGACATGACGTCGTATCACTCGATCAAGACCGACGTGATGAATGCCGGCGCCCACTGGCGCGACGAACCCGTGGTGGTCGACAACGGCATCGTGACATCGCGCAACCCCGGCGACCTAGACGCCTTCTGCAGCAAGATCCTCGTCGTTGACGGTCTCGCCGGCCATCTCCTTGAGCTTGCCGGCGGCGCGCTCCGACCTGCCTTCAGCTTTGTCCTCAAAAGAACTCATGGTCCTGAGGTCCTCCTTGGCGTGTCCCTTAGACCCGCCTGATGGTCGATATTTTGCTTCAGCAAATAGATACCCGCCCGCGGCGCGATCGAAACCGACGGCCGGTCTGCTCAGTCGGGCGGCTGTAAGTGGTCGGGCAGGTGGGGAGGGTTACTTAAATATTTCCAGAAGCTCGAGGATTCGCGCCGTGGCTCAGGCTTCGAATCGCCATCGGGTTGCCGAGCCCGTGAAATTTTGTTCCTCCAGACCGATGGCGACTTTGGGGCGGATCCGGTAGCAGGCTTTCTCCTTCGGGTTCATGAACTCCAGCGAGTAGCTCTTGCGGTACTTGGTGTTGAGGCGGCTCAGGAAGATTGCTATCAGGGCGGGGTTGGTGATCAACTCGGCCTCACCGTCGAAGACTATGGGGTTCTCGCCGTCTTCGGCGGCTACCGTGCACCTCGGGTCGGCTTGCAGGTTGCGGTATTTGCGCGAGGAGAGGCTTGCCGAGAACCAGAAGGCATACTGGTTCCACGCTCCCCACACGGTGGTTAGGTGGGGTCGTCCGTCGGGCCAGGTGGTGGCCACCCAGTAGTGCCGGCTTTGGATCAACCGCATCTCGGCCTTGTGCCACGGAAGGAGGCCGCCCTCCTCGTCGGCTCCGGCGATGGAGTATCCCGGCATGTGGGGGCGGTCGGAGGAGTACTGCAGGCCCTTTTGTTTGAGAGGTCCGGGTGTAAGTCGCGGTGGGTCCACGGCTTCACTTTATATGCTGGTCGTGACGCGTCCGAAGCAGTTTCACAGCAGCTTTAAAAACGATGATCCGATCGGAGGAGTCTTTGCATCCATCAGGCCTAGGGCCTAGGCGCCCAAGCGTCCGGTTGTCTTTATGACGAGCCGTGCTCCGTTTACCAGGGTCGCCGTGTGGGCCGCCCTGGCCTCCGTAGCCGCTTCCCTGGGGGCGGGCTTTTTGGGTAACGTCGCCGACGGCGTACCTACTCCGTACGACTCCCCGGCTGCCGAGGTGGCGGAATTCTTCGCCCGGCACAGCACCTCCATCCTGGGTTCGGGATTTTTGGAAACCGTGGTCGGGCTGCCGCTGGTCGTCTTTGCGGTGGGCTTGTTCAGCCGGTTGATGGCCGAGGCCTACGCCGAGGCTAAAGCTCCGGCGATTCTCGGGCTGGCAGGCGCCGGCATCTACGCCGCCGTACTGACGATGGTGGGGGCCATGCTGTTTGCGGCAGCCAACCTTTCCGGCCGCGGCGAAGCCTCAGAACAGTCGGTCGTGGCGCTGACGGTGCTGTGGAACACCACCGTGGTAATGCTGGGTCCGGCTGCTGCCTTGTTCATGGCCGGCTTTGGCCTGGCCGGGTTGAAAACTGCGGCCTTTCCCAACTGGCTGGGCTGGCTGGCAATTTGGGGCGCGGTCGCCGGGTTGCTCTCGCCTTTGCCTGATCTCGTCGCTCCAGCATCGGTTGCGCTGGCAAATGTGATCTCACTGCTGGCCACCCTGCAGCAGGCCTTTTTGATCATCTGGCTGTTGGGCGTCGCCAACTGGCTACGGCGCCCTGCGGTGGGCGATGCCGACGAGGACGATTGAGCGGTGTTCATATGCCCCCCCAAAAGCACTCAACGCCTCTCGAGGGGGGGAGGCGTTGAGTGGGGGGGAGAGTCCCCTGGGCCCGGCTGAGGGGGGAGGGCAGGAACGAACCCAGGGGAGTTCTTTTGGCTACCCCGCTTTCTCCAGCAGCAACCGGAACTCCAAGATGCCGTTGGGCTCCACGGTTACGTCGCTAGATGCGGGCGGGGTGATACCGAAATCAGCCATAGGAAAAAGTAGGGAACCTTCAGCCTCTACCCGCTTTTCGGCTAGGACGGCTTGGACGGGGATTGACACCTGCCGAGTGATCCCGTGTGCAGTAAGGGCTCCTTCGAAGTAGAAGGCCACCGTGTCGCTGCCCCTCTGCGGCTGAGGAACGATGATCGGCGTCTTGGCGACGAACGTGGCCAGGGGGAACCG
>JAHWKV010000320.1 GCA_019347725.1 Actinomycetota bacterium | reverse complement strand
CTCGAAGAGATCCTGGCCGAGATGGAGGCGATCATCGAGGCGGACTACGAACTCCAGCGGGAGGAGGTCACCTACGAGGAAGCCAGGGAGCGACTGGCCGACCAGCCCTACAAGCTGGAGTGGATCAAGGAGATGGACGGCGAGGCCGCCCAGGAGGGCGTCATCGGCGACCGGGTATCGCTGTACCGCAACCAGGACAAGTTCGTCGACCTGTGCCGCGGGCCTCACGTCCCGTCGACCGGGCGCATCAGAGCGTTCAGGCTGACCCGCAGCTCCGGGGCGTACTGGCGCGGAGACGAGAGCCGCCCGATGTTGCAGCGCATTTACGGCACCGCGTGGGAGACCCCCAAGGCTCTCAAGCAGCACATGTGGCGGCTGGAGGAGGCGCAAAAGCGCGATCACCGCAAGCTTGGCCCGGAAATGGAGCTGTTTCACTTTCCGCCGGAGGTCGGCGGCGGTTTGCCGGTGTTTCACCCCAAAGGGGGGCTGATCCGAAAGATCATGGAGGACTACTCCAAGGCCGAGCACGAGGCCGCCGGCTACGATTTCGTGTGGACGCCGCACCTGGCCAAATCGACTCTGTTCGAGCAGTCGGGACATCTGGGCTGGTACTCCGAGGGCATGTATCCACCCATGGAGATGGAAGGTGCGACCTACTACCCGAAGCCCATGAACTGCCCGATGCACATCCTGATCTACAAGTCCCGAACCCGTTCCTACCGGGAGCTGCCGCAGCGGCTGTTCGAGTTCGGCACCGTGTACCGCTTTGAGCGCTCCGGTGTCCTGCACGGGCTGACCCGGGTGCGTGGGATAACCCAGGATGACGCCCATATCTTTTGCACACCCGACCAGCTGGACGGCGAGCTGGCGAGCCTGCTGCAGTTCGTCCTCGACGTGCTCAAGGCGTTTGGGCTCACCGAGTTCGAAGCCGAGCTGTCGACTCGACCGGAGAAGTTCGTCGGGGAGCCCGAGGAGTGGGACCGGGCCACCGACGCGCTCCGGGAGGCTTTGGAGAAGGCCGGTTTGGCCTACACCGTGGCCGAGGGAGAAGGCGCTTTTTACGCTCCCAAGATCGACGTGCACATACGCGACGCTCTCGGACGGCGCTGGCAGTTGTCCACCCTGCAGGTGGACTTTCAGTTGCCGCAGCGCTTCGAGATGGAGTTCGTTGGGGATGACGGCGGCCGGCACCGCCCGTACATGATCCACCGCGCGCTGTTCGGCTCGGTCGAGCGGTTCTTCGCGATATTGCTGGAGCACTACGCAGGCGCCTTCCCCACCTGGCTGGCGCCCGACCAGGTGACGATCGTTCCCATCGCCGATCGCCACCACGATTACGCGCAGGACGTGGCCAAGCGGCTCGCCGCCGGCGGGATCCGTGCCACGGTCGACGCGTCGGACCAGACGCTGGGCAACCGTGTGCGCAAGGCGCAGACCTCCAAGGTGCCGTACATGTTGGTGGTCGGGGACAACGAGGCGGAGGCCGGCGCCCTGTCGGTAAAGCCCAGAGGCGGCAACGAGCGCAAGGGAGTGCCTGTGGGGGAGTTTGTGGAGCATATCTGCGCCGAGGTGGCCGAACGCCGGATGCCGGCGTAGGTATGGACAGACTCTACGGCGACCGCATGCAGTATCTGCGCTCGGGCGCTTCCACGGAATGCTTTTTGTGTGAGGACGCTTCTACCGAGGACCCTCCGGACCACCTGGTGCTCGAGCGGGACCCGCAGATCCTGATCGTCATGAACCGCTACCCCTACAACTCGGGACACCTTTTGGTGGCACCGCTCAGACACGTCGGCGATTTGGAGGAGCTAAAGCCGGCGGAGCTCAGCCGGGTGATGGAGGGTTCGCTGCAGTGCTTATCGGCGCTGCGGCAGGTTTATTCGCCGCAGGGTTTCAACGTTGGATTCAACCTGGGTTCCGCAGGTGGGGCGGGTGTGCCGGCCCACCTGCACCTGCACGTGGTGCCACGTTGGACCGGCGACACCAACTTCATGCCCGTGGTGGGCGAGACCAAGGTCCTCCCCGAGATGCTCGCCGACACCTACGCCAAGCTCCGCCCCGCCTTCACCGACTGAAGACAGAAAGTAGGCGGAAGGCGGGGGTCTATGCCGGAGGGCCGCTGGTGAAGAGACCAACCCCGCGCGGAATGGAAGGTTGAGATCCCAGCGTCCCGCGCGTTCGGTGTGCGGCCCGTGCAGTGACCGACCGCCTGGAGCCGGGTCCAGGGGAGCTTTGGGGACCTAGGGCACCGTTTCGGTGCCTCTAGTCCCGCAGTTGGCCTTTAGGCACTCGCTTTCTCGGCCTTGGTCTGGTCGATGATCTTCTGGGCGAGGTCG
>JAHWKV010000031.1 GCA_019347725.1 Actinomycetota bacterium | reverse complement strand
CTGTACGTTGGCGTGCTCGGCGCCGAACAGATCGCGGGCTCGCTGGTTGGCGATGTCCTCTATCTGATCGATGAACTCTTGCCCCTCGTAGTAGCGACGCCCGGAATATCCCTCGGAGTACTTGTTGGTGAGGATGGTTCCGGTGGCCGCGAGCACGGCTTCGGAGGTGTAGTTCTCCGACGGTATGAGGCGGATGGTTTCAGCTTGTCTTTCAGCTTCGGAGAGGATCAGCTCCGCAACGGCCGGATCCGACTGGCGTAGGACTTCGAAGAAATCGCTCATTTGCGAAACGGTATGGCTCTTGTCTGCGGCGGTCAAACGCGTGGAAGAATAAGCGCCGTGATCAATTATCTGGCGATCTGTTTCGTGGGTGCCGTAGCGACCTATCTGGCGACACCGGTGATCCTGAATGTCAGCCGCAGGATCGGAGCGGTTGACGTGCCCAGCGACCGCAAAGTCCACGCTGTGCCGACCCCCACGCTCGGCGGCGCCGCGCTATTCGCCGGCTTTCTCGCGGCGTTGCTCTCGGCGTCGTTGCTCGACCCTTTCAGGGATTCATTTCGACCATTGTTCGTATGGCCCGCTCCCGAGGTGCTCGCGATCATTGCCGGCGCCTCCATCATCTTTCTTCTGGGTGTGGTCGACGACATGAAGGGTCTGAAGGCGCCTGTCAAGCTGTCGGGACAGCTGCTGGCGGCGGGCTTTGTGTTTCTCAGCGGTGTAAGGCTGGAGTACTTTCGGGTGCCGTTGCGTGACGTGGGAGCTTTATCGATGTCTCCGGACGTTTCCGCGCTGGCGACGATCGCCTGGATCGTCATAATCGTCAACGCGGTAAACCTCATGGACGGCCTGGACGGCCTGGCCGCCGGAGTAACAGCCATCGCAGCCGGAACCTTCTTCGTCTACACCTACCAGCTGAATCGCCAGGGACTGATAGGGCCGGAGCCGACCGCCGCGATGCTTTCAGCCGTTACCGTCGGTGTGACGCTGGGTTTTTTAAAGTACAACTTCAACCCCGCCAAGATATTCATGGGGGACTCGGGGAGCATGGTGCTCGGGTTCCTGCTGGCCACGGCAACCGTAGCCGGTGTCGGGCGATCGGCGACGCAGACTCAGTCGGAGATCTCGGCGGCGTTTGTGTTCTACCTGCCCCTGGTGATTCCGTTGATTGTGCTGGTCATCCCCATTTCGGACACTTTGTTGGCGATCGTCCGGCGAGCTCGCAAAGGGAGGCATGTGTTTCATGCCGACAAGGAGCACTTGCATCACCGGTTGCTGGAGCTCGGTCACGGCCACAAGCAGGCGGTGTTGATCATGTACGCATGGACCGCGGTCATCGCAGGGATGACCCTGGCATGGACCTTTGAGCGTGTATACATGGTGCCGTTCATCGCCGCAGCGTTGGCGATGGTGCTCTACACCGCTTTGCCGAAGCTCGACAAGCGGTCCCCGTGAGAGGTCTCACTTGCTCCTTTTGTCGGGCTGGTACTACTATGACGCAGGTCATAGCGTCGGGCGCTTGTGCTCGGGAGGCCGCGATAGGGGTACCGCGCCTGGTTGGACCAAAATACTCTGATGCCTAATAACCCAGACGAGGACCCTTCTTTATTCACGGGCTTTGGTTGGGCTATGGGCCTAGCCATGGAGCTCGTCGTGACGACGGGGGTTGGTGCCTTCTTGGGCTGGCAGTTAGACCGTTGGTTGGGCATCAACCTGGTTTTTCTCTTGATTGGGGCCTTCATGGGTGGCGCGGGAGGAGTGCTGAGACTTTACAGAACATGGAAACGTCAAGCTTGAAGATCGACTCTCCGTCTAGTTTGTTGCTTCGCGTACTGCTAAAAGCGGGTAGCCTTGGGCTGCTGGCGGGCGTCCTTTTGCTGGTGGTGTCGAATTTCGGATCTGCGGCAGGCGCCGCGGCGGGCTGCTTGGCGGCGGGGCTTTACTCGGCTGGCTACGTTCGTTCGCACATTTACAGGGAGTCCGCCGACAGGATGTTTGATTCACGGGTTGCACGTCACATGCTCACCAGGCTCATGCTGGTGTCACTGCTAGGTGTGGCGACGTTTATGGTGTTGGGTGAGCCGGCGGTGAAGGCCTATCTTGTGGCGTTCCTGGTGGGTTTCCCCGTGCTTTTGATTTCGGAGTTTCCGCGTGCGACTAAGCAGCTAAAAGCACGCGGAATCATCGGTTAGGAGGAATAGAGGTTGCTTTTTGCCGCAGAGGCCGAGGAAGAGACGTCACCATTTGTCGAGCTCATCAACCACCTGACCCCTCACCAATACGGTTGGGCTCCCACCTGGGAGATCGCCGGGATAGACCTCTCGATCACCAACGCCGTGTTCAACATGTGGCTGGCTGCATTTTTGGTAATGGGAACGTTCTGGGTGGCGGCTTCCAAAAGAAAGCTGGTTCCGGCGGGCATTCAGAACTTCGTGGAAGTGACGATGGACTTCATCAAGAGCAACATCGTCTACTCGGTGATGAAGCCGAAGGACGCCAGGGCCTGGTTTCCGTATGTCGCCGCTACCTTTCTTTTCATTTTGTTCATGAACCTGGTCGGCCTGGTCCCCTGGATCGGCTTTACGGCCACTTCCAACATCTGGGTGGCGGGTGCGCTGGCGCTCAACCTGTATCTGATGGCCGTGGCCATCGGGATGGCCAAACATGGTCCGTTTACGTTTTGGCGCAAGACAGTGGTGCCTCCGGATGTTCCCAAGGTGCTCCTGCCGCTGATGGTGCCTATCGAGATCATCTCGCAGCTGGCCCGGCCCTTCTCGCTGGCGGTGCGTCTGTTTGCCAACATGCTCGCCGGGCACGTCATCCTTTACATCTTTGTCGGCTTCATCTTCCTGGCCGGCTCGAGTTTCGCCCTGGCCCACGTGGCCGTTATTCCGGTTGCGATGGTCTTGGAGGCGGGATTCACGGCGTTCGAAATCTTCATTTCATTCATTCAGGCAGTGATTTTCGCCTTCCTGGCGACGATTTACATCAACGACGCTTTGCACCCGGGTCATTAATTAACTTTTCAACCCGGCCGTAGAGGAAAGGAGAACACGTTGGACGCATTGGTATTGGCCCAAGAGGCCGCCACCGGGTTGACTGACTCGGGACTCGGACTGCTCGGCGGCGGTTTGGCCATCGGCCTCGCTGGAGGCGGCGGCGCCGTCGGTATCGGAATTCTCTGGTCCAAGGGCCTGGAGGGCATTGGCCGCCAGCCTGAGTCCAGGGGTACGCTTCAGGGCCTGATGTTCCTTGGTTTCGCTCTAGCCGAAGCCCAGGTCCTCTACGCGTTCGTCGTAACGATTTTGCTTCTGTTCGTCCTTTAGGAGGCGCTTACGATGGGAATACTTCTGGCAGCAGAAGAGGGTTTCAATCCTCTTGCAGTTGAACCCGGTCTCTACGTATGGACGACGATCGCGTTTTTGACCGTCTTCTTCGTACTGGCCAAAAAGGTCTTCCCCAAATTGGAGGAAGGTCTTGCGGACCGGGAGGCCAAGATCAAAGAGGAGATTGAGAAGGCGGAGGCCACCAAGGCCGAGGCCGAGGAGGTTCTCGCCGACTACAAGGAGCGGGTGGCCGCCGCACGCGACGAGTCGAGCAGGATGCTCGAGGAGGCGCGCCAGTCGGCCGAAACTGTTCGCAAGGACCTTATCGAGAGGGCCGAAGGCGACGCCCGGCTTATCGTCGACAAGGCCCGTAAGCAGCTGGCCGGGGAGCGAGAGCGGATCCTGGGAGCCCTGGAGGGCCAGTTGGCCGAGTGGTCCACTACGATCGCCGGTCAAATTCTCCAGAAGGAGCTGTCCACAGAATCGCACCGCGAGCTGGTTGAGTCCTTTATCCGGGACATCCAAGAGCGCGAGGCGGCGAAGTCTTGAGCGATCAGGATCGAAAGTCGGACGCCCAAGGCTACGCGCGCTCGCTTTACGAGATGGCCCGCTCCGAGGGCCAGTTGGAGCGGGTCTCCGACGAGCTGTTCCGTATCGCGCGGTCTTTGGAGAGTCACCACGAGCTAAGACGGGCGCTTACAGATATATCAATCCCGTTTGCCGGTAAGGAGCAGCTCCTGGAGGACCTGCTGGGCAAGTCGGCGTCGCAGCACACGCTTAGTGCGCTGCGCTTTGTGATCAGTCAGGGCCATGCTCGAGATCTGGTCGATATCGCCGACGCGCTTGCCGACATGGCGGCCCGTGAAGGCAACAAGGTCATAGCAGAGGTGCGCTCGGCCGTTTCCCTCGACGACCGGCAAAAGGCGCAGCTCGCCGAGGCCCTGAACAAGGCGACCGGCAAGAACGTTGAGGTGAAGGCGATCGTCGACCGTTCGATCATCGGAGGCGTACTGGCCAAGGTGGGCGACATCGTTATCGACGGCACGGTCCGCGGAAAGCTCGATCAGCTCAAGCAACACCTCGGCGTGCAGTGAAAGAGAGCGTGGAGCGTAACTGGGAAGCATGCGCATCAAGTGTTAAGGAGATTCTCTGATGCCCGATCTGACTATTAATCCGGAAGAGGTTCGCAGCGCTCTTAATAACCTCTTCGAGAACTACAAGCCCTCGACCGTGCAGCACGAAGTCGGGCGGGTCCTCGAGTCCGGTGACGGGATTGCCCTTGTTTCGGGTCTTCCGAACGTCGTTGCCAATGAGATGCTGGAGTTTCCCGGCGAGCTGATCGGCCTCGCGCTAAACCTGGAGGCCGATCGGTTGGGTGTGGTTATCCTGGGCGACACAGACGCCGTTCAGGAGGGCATGGCGGTTACCCAGACCGGTAAGGTCCTATCCGTCCCCGTCGGCGATGCGTACCTCGGCCGCGTGGTAGATGCACTGGGCAACCCCATCGACGGCGATGGTCCGCTGGACCAGTCAAAGATTGACGGAGTGCGTGAGCTGGAGTTGCAGGCGGCCTCGGTTATCGACCGCCAGCCGGTTAGCGAGCCGATGCAGACGGGAATCAAAGGGGTCGACGCCATGATCCCGATCGGCAGAGGCCAGCGTGAGCTGCTCATCGGCGACCGGCAGACCGGCAAGACGGCGGTGGCCATCGACACGATCGTGAACCAGAAGCAGAACTGGGGCACGGACAAGGCGGTCAAGTGCATTTACGTAGCCATTGGTCAGAAGAACTCCACCGTGGCCGAAGTTGTAAGTGGGCTCGAAGAGGCCGGCGCTATGGAGTACACAACCGTGGTCAACGCCCCGGCATCGGATCCCGGAGCATTCAAGTACCTCGCCCCCTATTCGGGATGCGCCATTGGTCAGCACTGGATGTACCAGGGTGAGCACGTCCTGATCGTCTACGACGACCTGACCAAGCAGGCCGACGCGTACCGGCAGATATCTCTGCTGCTGAGACGACCTCCGGGTCGCGAGGCTTTCCCCGGCGATGTCTTCTATCTGCACTCCCGTCTGTTGGAGCGCTCCGCGAAGCTGTCGGACGAGCTGGGCGGCGGATCGTTGACCGCTCTGCCGGTTATCGAAACCAAAGAAGGCGACCTTTCCGCCTACATCCCCACCAACGTGATCTCGATCACCGACGGCCAGATCTTTTTCGAGACCGACCTCTTTTACCAGGGTTTCCGACCGGCCATCAACGTCGGTACCTCGGTGTCCCGAGTCGGTGGTGCTGCCCAGATCAAGGCTCTCAAGAAGATCGCCGGACCGCTCAAGATCGAGCTTGCCCAGTACCGGGAGCTCGCCGCGTTTGCCGGTTTCGGTTCCGACCTGGATAAGGCTTCGCAGGCACAGCTGGCCCGTGGCGCTCGCCTTACCGAGCTGTTGAAGCAGCCGCAGTTCTCGCCAATTCCGGTGGAGAGGCAGTGCGTCTCCATCTACGCCGGCTCCAACAAGTTCCTGGACGACATCCCGATGCCGGATGTTAAGCGTTTCGACAAGGAACTCCTTGATTACGTCGAGATGCGTGCTCCGGAGATCTACGAGCACATCCGCACCAAGGGTGACTTCCCGCAGGACATCGAAGACAAGCTGCGCAAGACGATTGAGGAGTTCAAGGCGTCGTTCACCTCCGGAGAGGTACAGCTTCCCGAAAAGAAGGCGGCCGAAGCCGGTGAAGCCGCTCCCGAGGAGGCCGAAAGCGAGTCTGCGGAAAGCGAGTCTGCGGAAGATGAAACCGCTTCGGCAAAGGCCGGTGAGTCCGACGAGTCGGGCGCCGACGAAGAGTCCGAGAGTTAGGCGCGCATGGCCGAAAAAGCTAGGGATATCCGCCGTCGCATAAAGACGGTGGAGTCCACAAAGAAGATAACCAACGCCATGCAGTTGATCGCGGCAAGCCGCATAGGTAAAGCCCAGGCACGTACGGAGAAGGCCCGGCCGTTTGCTGAAGCCATCAGCGAGATGATCGAGATGCTGGCGAGCCAGAGCAAGGATTCGCCGCTGCTTGCGGACCGGGAGACGGTCCGCAATGTGTCCCTTGTGACGATCACCGGCGATCGTGGTCTGGCCGGTGCCTACAACGCCAACGTGCTGCGCGAGGCGCAACGGGTCGCGGAGCGTCAGCGTGAGGCAGGCCGCGAGGTCAACGTGACCTCAATCGGGCGCAAGGGCGCGAGCTTCTTCCGGTTCCGAGAGGTGCCGATGGACGCAACGTACACCGGCATGTCCGACAAGCCTGCCTACGAGGACGCCAAGAAGGTGGCCGCAGCCATCATCGACGACTACCTTGCCGAACGAGTGGACCTGGTCATGATCGCTTACACCGAGTTCCTGTCGGCCGGCGTGCAGCGGGCCAAGGTGGCGCAGATTCTGCCGGTACCGCAGCCCGACGAAGACGAGGATGAGGCCAAGGAAGCGGCTGCGTCGTTCGAGTTTGAGCCCGAGCCGGAGAAGTTGCTCGACGCTCTGCTGCCGCGCTATGTGGAGGTAAGGATCTATGGCGCGCTGTTGGAGTCTTCCACCTCAGAGCACGCCGCGCGGATGCGCGCTATGAAGAGCGCCACCGATAAGGCGGAGGATCTGATCAAGAGCTACCAGCTGCGGGCGAACAAGGCCCGTCAGGCCGAGATCACCAACGAGATTGCAGACATCGTGGGGGCCACCGAAGCCCTCAGCGGGAAATAGAGGAGCGAATCGACATGGTTATGGCTGCTGATGACATCAAGGACACTTCGGAGTCCGGCGACCTGCCGGAAGGGCGCGTGGTCGCGGTTATCGGCCCCGTTATCGACGTGGAGTTTCCTCCCGAAGGTATGCCCGATATTCAAAACGCTCTCCTGCTGAAGCGTCAGGTCGGCGGCGAGATGATCGAGTTGACCGCGGAGGTTGCGGCCCATATCGGCCAGAGTATGGTGCGCGCCATCTGCATGGCGCCCGCCGACGGCATCAAACGGGGAACTCCGGTTACCAACACCGGCGCCTCGATCAGCGTGCCGGTGGGGCAGGTGACGCTTGGTCACGTCTTCAACGTGCTGGGTGAGCCACTCGACACCGAGGCGAGCAACCTCGACATAAATGAGCGGTGGCCGATCCACCGCGACCCGCCGCCGTTCGACGAGCTCGAGCCAAAGACCGAGATGCTCAACACCGGCATCAAGGTCGTGGACCTGCTGGAGCCTTATGTCAGCGGCGGCAAGATCGGTTTGCTGGGCGGTGCGGGAACCGGCAAGACGGTTCTGATCAAGGAGATGATCTACCGGATCGCCCAAGAGCACGGTGGTTATTCCGTGTTCGCCGGCGTCGGCGAGCGCACCCGTGAGGGCAACGACCTGTGGCTGGAGCTCAATGAGTCCGGCGAGGAGGTCATCTCGAAGGTGGCGATGGTCTTCGGTCAGATGGATGAGCCTCCCGGTGTCCGTTTGAGAGTTGCTTTATCGGCCCTTACTATGGCCGAGTACTTCCGGGACGTCGAGCGTCGTGACGTGCAACGGGTCCAGCGAGCGGCCGCCCTCGCCCACGAGGACGTGCGTGGCGCCACGCGCGCGCTCCAGGTACTGCGCGAGCGCCGTGGACGTGGGGAACGCGCCGAAGCGGATCACGACGTCCGGGGGCGCGACCGCGAAGCCGGCCGCGAGGAGCGCGTCGTACGCGCCCACGACGACGCCGTCACCGCTCGGCCCGAACCGCACGCCGGACAACGGG